>DATKLH010000522.1:0-9729 GCA_035542515.1 Casimicrobiaceae bacterium | reverse complement strand
GCGCAAGTGCGCGACTTCGGACGCCGCCTGCATGGTTCGCAGCATCGAGAAGTGCGTGCCCGCGCCGAGGTCGGTGCCCAGTCCGACGCGCACCGGACGCTTCGCGGAGCGCGCACGCGACAAGTCGAATTGACCGCTGCCGAGGAAATTGTTCGAGGTCGGGCAATGCGCGATGGCCGTGCCGGTCGCGTGCAGCGCTTGCAGCTCCTGCTCGTCGAGATGGATTCCGTGCGCATATGTCGCCCGGCGCCCCAGCAGACCATAGTGCGCGTACACATCGACATAGCGCGCATGCTCGGGAAACAGCGCGTGGATCCAGTCGAGCTCGGCACGATTCTCGGCGACGTGCGACTGGACGTAGGTTCCCGGGCATTCGCGCCACAATGCCCCCGCGGCCTCGAGTTGTTGGGGCGTTGAGGTGGCGGCGAAGCGCGGCGTGATGGCATATGCGAGTCGGTCGCGCCCGTGCCAGCGCGCGATCAACGCCTTCGATTCGTCGTAACCGCGCTGCGCCGTATCGAGCAGAGCCGCGGGCGCATGACGATCCATCAGGACCTTGCCCGCGATCAGTCGCATGCGCAACGCAAGCGCCTGCTCGAACAGCACGTCGACCGAATGCGGATGCACCGTGCCGAAGACCGCAGCACTGGTGATCCCGTGACGGAGGTTCTCCGCGAGGTACAGCGATGCGACGGCTCGTGCGAGGTCCGGGTCCGCATAGCCCTCCTCGGCGGGAAAGGTATACAGGTCGAGCCAGTCGAGCAGCGCCTTGCCGCCGGCGCCGATGATCGAAAGCTGCGGGTAGTGCACGTGGCAATCGATGAAGCCCGCGGTGATGAGCGAGCTCTCGAAGCGCAGCACTTCGCTGTCGGGCGAAACCCGCGCGAGCACATCCGCAGCGGAACCCGATGCGATCACCTTTCCGTCCTGCATGGCGACCGCGCCGTCGCTTTCGTACACCCGTGCCGCGTCGACCCCGGTGAGGAAGGGGTCGGCCCGGAACCAGAGCAGCCCGCCACGCAGAACGACGGCAGGAGCCTGCGACGACGCCGGCATGAGTCGCTATTGGCGCGCGGTGCGCGCGCCCGACGCCCGACGGCCGGAAACGTTGGAGCGGAACGGATTGATGTCGATTCCGCCGCGGCGCGTGAAGCGCGCGTACACGCTGAGCGCTACCGGTCCGCAGCGCGCGACGATGTCCACGAACATGCGCTCGACGCAATGCTCGTGGAATCCGGGATGACGCCGAAACGATACGAGATAGCGCAATAGCGATCCGCGATCGATGCGCGGACCCTGGTAGTCGATCTGCACCGACGCGATGTCGGGCTGGCCGGTGACCGGGCACACGGAGCGGAACAGATCGCTTCGCAGCGACTCGCTCACCGAGTCGCCGCCCGAACGCAAGAGCCGCGCATCGACCTGGTAGGCATCGCACTCGATCCGTTCCCCATCGATCGAATCGCCGTCGAGGTCGTGGAGCTCCATGGAGCCGAACGAGGCCGGGCTTGCGAGCGAGACGTCGACGATGCTGCTCACCGCGGTCGAAAGGTCCTTCGCAAGGGTGGCACGCACCTCCTCGATTGTCGCGAAGCGCGACTGTGCGAACGAACCGAGGTACAGCTTCATCGACTTGCTCTCGACGATCGACGGCGAGTCGACGGCGAATGCGAGCGACGCGATCGCGACGGCGGGCTTGCCGTGCGCGTCGAGCCACGTGAGGTCATAGGCGGTCCACAGATCGATTCCCGAGAACGGCAGAGCACCGGCAATCCCGAGCGCTGCACGCTGCGGAGCACGCGGCACGGGAAACAGCAGGCGTGCGTCGTAGGTATCGGGGTGCGTCGTCGCGTGTCCGAGCGGCGCGTCCCGCAGTTCGGCGGGCGGCGATTTGCTCATTGCACGCGGCGGATGCGCGCGCCCAGCGCTGAGAGCTTCTCCTCGATGCGCTCGTAGCCGCGATCGAGATGATAGATGCGATCGATGGTGGTCGCGCCTTCGGCGACCAGTCCCGCGATCACCAGGCACGCCGAGGCGCGCAGGTCGGTCGCCATGACGTTGGCGCCGGTAAGCTTCTTCACACCCTTCACGACCGCGGTGTTGCCGTCCACCGAAATATCGGCGCCGAGCCGGTTCAGCTCCTGCACATGCATCATCCGATTCTCGAAGATCGTCTCGGTGATCCGCGACGATCCTTCGGCGCGCGTGACGAGCGCCATGAACTGCGCCTGCATGTCGGTCGGGAATTCCGGGAACGGGGCCGTGCGCACATCCGCGCCTTGCAAGCCACCGTTGAGCCGGGCGCGGATCGTCCCCTTGTCAACGCTCAGGTTTCCGCCGGCCTCGGAAAGCTTGTCGAGCACCGCACCTAGCGAGTCGACTTGCGCACCCACCACGCGCACATCGCCTGCGGTCGCAACCGCCGCGGCGAGGAACGTCGCCGTCTCGATCCGGTCGGGCATGATGGCGTGGCTCGCGCCATGCAGTTGCGACACGCCTTCGATGACGATGGTTTCGGTGCCCGCGCCGCTCACGCGCGCGCCCATCGCGTTCAGACACGCGCCGAGATCGACGATCTCGGGTTCGCGCGCTGCGTTGTGCAACGTCGTGACGCCTTCGGCGAGGGCGGCGGCCATCATCAGGTTCTCGGTGCCGGTCACTGTCACCAGGTCGAACGCGAAGCTCGCACCGCGCAGCCGGCGCGCCTTCGCGTTGATGTAGCCGTGCGTCATGTCGATCTCGGCACCCATCGCCTGCAGGCCCTTGACGTGCTGGTCGACCGGCCGCAGACCGATGGCGCATCCGCCGGGCAGCGAAACGCGCGCCTCTCCGCAACGGGCAAGCAGCGGACCGAGCGCGAGGATCGATGCGCGCATGGTCTTGACCATCTCGTAGGGTGCAAGCGGCCAGTCGATGTGAGCGGCGTCGAGCGTCACGCTGCCGCGCTCCGTGGTGTCGACGCGCACACCCATCTGCGCAAGGAGCTTTTCCATCGTGCGAACGTCGTTGAGGCTCGGCACGTTGGAGAGCCTGAGCGGCTCGGGCGTGAGCAGTGCTGCGCACAGGATGGGCAGCGCAGCGTTCTTGGCACCCGACACGCGAACCTCGCCGCGCAGCGGTGTGCCGCCTTCGATCAGTAGCTTATCCATGGCGGAACGGGTAACAGTTGCGCGAGCCGATCAACGCTACACTCCTGAAGTACTTTCCGTCGGCTCGCCCGATACTCTTGCCCGGCTCGATGTTCCCCGGCCGCTTGGGGCGGCCCTGTGGCGACCGAGCGGACAAGACTACAGCCACGCGCGCGCGGCGGCCCGTCGCCTTCCCCGTGTGAAGAGCAGAGCCGATGAAAGCGCCGCACTCTTCGCTGTCGCGACGCGCACTCATCCCCGCTCCAACTCGGCCGGCGTCAACGTTCGCATCGACAACGCGTGCACTTCCTCGCGCATGCGATCCCCGAGCGCCGCGTACACGAGCTGGTGACGGCGCACACGCGAAAGCCCTTCGAAGTGCTGCGACACGATCAATGCCTCGAAATGATGCCCGTCCCCGCGCACCTCGACACGCTCGCAGTCGATGCCGCCGAGGATGGAAGCGCGGATGGATTCAGGCGTGACCATGACGCAACGATGTGGCGAAAAAGGGTGTGGAAATGTGGCGAAGTGGTGGCGGCCGAGGAGGGGATCGAGGTCAGCGTGCCCCGTGAGGATCGCTCCTAGCCGATCCTCTTCGCGCAACGCCCACGCTTCAACCCCTGATGCCCCATCCCCTGACCCCGCATTCGACGGGTTTCAATGCCGCAGCTTCCACCCGCGCGCAAGCAATGTGAGGGCAATCGCGCACAACGCAATGGCGGCTGCGCCGACGATCGCGAGGCTCGCGTACGGCGACACGTCCGAGAGCCCGAAAAAGCCGTAGCGGAAGCCGTCGATCATATAAAAGAACGGGTTGAAATGCGACAGTCGCTGCCAGAACGGCGGCAGCGAATGGATCGAGTAGAAGACCCCGGACAGGAAGGTGAGCGGCACGATGACGAAGTTCTGGAACGCCGCGAGTTGATCGAACTTGTCGGCCCAGATGCCCGCGATCAGGCCGAGCGTTCCCAGTATCGCGCTGCCGAGCACCGCGAACAACAGCACGAAGCCCGGGTGCGCCAGGGCGAATAGCGCCGGAGCGAGCGCAACGGTCACCAGCAGCACACCGAGGCCCACCGTCAGGCCGCGCACCATGGCCCCGAAAACATAGGCGGCAAAGAGCTCCGGTGCCGACAGCGGCGAGAGCAGCACGAAGATCAGGTTGCCGGTGATCTTGGACTGGATGAGCGAAGACGACGAATTGGCGAATGAGTTCTGGAGCACCGCCATCATGACGAGCCCGGGGACCAGGAACGAGGTGTAGGTGACGCGCCCCTCGAAGACCGAGACGCGCGACTCGAGCACGTGCGAGAAGATCAGCAGGTAGAGCAGCGCGGTGAGGATCGGCGCGGCGAGGGTCTGGAATGCCACCTTCCAGAAGCGCAGCAGCTCCTTGTACAACAGCGTGAGCCATCCGTAACCTTCGATGCGCGCGGTCATGCTTCGGGAAGCGCGGGCGTGGGCCGTGCTTCGTCGACTTCGTCGCTGCCCGCCATGATGCGCAGGAAAACCTGCTCGAGGTCGGTCTCGGCGAGCGCCAGCTCATCGATTGCGATGCCCTCCATGCGAAGATCGGCCAGCAGCTGCTCGAGTTGCGCGTAGCGCTCGAGCCCGATGTAGAACACGCCGCCTTCACGACGCAAGACGCGGGCCTCCCATGCACGCGGAAGCCGCGACGCGGCCAGGCGAACCGTGAGGCCCGCGAAGCGCGACAGGAGATTGCGCGTGGAATCCAGCGCGACGATGCGGCCGCCCTTGAGCATGGCGATGCGCGCGCACAGAGCCTCGGCCTCCTCGAGATAGTGCGTGGTCAGGATGATGGTGTGGCCGTCGCTGTTGAGCTTGCGGATGAAGCGCCACAGGCTCTGGCGCAGCTCGACGTCCACGCCGGCCGTAGGCTCGTCCAGCACGATCACCGGCGGCTTGTGCACCAGCGCCTGACCGACCAGCACGCGTCGCTTCATGCCGCCGGAGAGCGAGCGCATGTTCGCGTCGGCCTTCGAGGTGAGGTCGAGGTGATGCAGGATCTCGTCGATCCAGGCATCGACGTCACGCAGGCCGAAATAACCGGCCTGGATGCTCAGCGTCTCGCGCACGGTGAAGAACGGGTCGAACACCAGCTCCTGCGGCACCACGCCGAGCGAGCGTCGCGCGATCCGGAAGTCGGTCCTCACGTCATGGCCGAGGATGCGCGCGCTGCCGCGGTCAGCGTGGACGAGCCCGGCGAGGATCGAGATCAGCGTCGTCTTGCCGGCGCCATTGGGCCCGAGCAAACCGAAGAACTCGCCGCGCTCGACTTGCAGGCTGACGCCGGCGAGCGCCTGCACGCGCCCGAAACGGCGCGCGACATCGACAACCTCGACCGCGGGGGCGTCGCTCATGGCTGCGCAGGCATCGAGTTCTTCGCGCGTGCGCTCGCGAGCCGGCGCGCGCGCTTGCACTTCGACACGATCAGGGTGTCACACCGATCACTTCCGAAACGCCGTAGACCCCGGCGAGCGTGACCAGCGCTGGCGACACGTGCTGGAACTGCAGCTTCTGGCCTTCGCTCGTCGCCCTTCGCTGCAGTTCGATCAGGATCGCGAGCGCGGCGGAATCGGCGTGAGTCACGCCGGAGAAGTCGATGCGGCCGGACTCGGGAAGCGGTGCTGCCAGTATCGATTCGTAGAGCGTCTGCGCGTTGAACAGCGTGAGCGGGCCTTCGAAACGCCAGCCCTCGGGCGAGGCGACGAACCTACCGGGAACCGCATCCGAGGCTGCGTCGGCGTCGTTCACTTCGCGACAACCGGCGGTTTGGGCGGCGAACCGCTGTTCTTCGCCGCGAGCGCCTTGATGAGGCCATCGACGCCGCCGGACTGGACCTGGGCGTTGAATTCGTCGCGATAGTTGGTCACCAGCGACACGCCACCGACCTGCACGTCGTAGGCCTTCCAGCCGCTGGGCGACTTCTCGAGCGAGTAGTCGATCTGCACCGCCTGCTGGCCGGGACGGACCACTTCGGTACGCACGGTGACGTCGCTCGCATTGGGCTCGGCGCGCAGCGGCTTGTAGTTGATCGTCTGGTCGCGGTACTGGTTCAGCGCCCCCGAATAGGTGCGTACCAGTAGCTGGCGAAATTCATCGGTCAGCTTCTGCTGCTGCTCGGGCGATGCGCTGCGCCAGTTGCGGCCCATCGCGAGCGCGGTCATGCGCGGGAAGTCGAAGTAGGGGACGAGCTTGGTCTCGATCACCTCGCGAATGCGCGCCTGGTCGCCGGCCTGGACCTTCGGATCGCTCTTGACGATCTGTAGCGTTTCCTCGGAAACCCGCTTGACCAGCGCGTCGGGTGCTTCCTGTGCATGTGCGGACCGAGCCGCGATCAGCATCGCGGTGACAACACAAAGCAGCATCACCAACGCGCGGACCGGCGCGGCGCGGCCGCATCCGCGGTAAGACATGTCGCTCATTTCACTGATCCTCTTTGTCGACGGGCCGCTTGCCGGTCACCATGAACTCGCGGCGCTGCAGGTAGGCGCGGCGAATGAAAGTGTACGGATCGATCGCAGCCTGGCTCACCAGCGACTCGGTGTCGAGGACCGCGGCGCGGCGCTCGACGAACGCGAGGCCGTAGAGGCTGTTGCGCCATGGCACGTCGCTGATGTAACCGATCGGGTCGGCGTATCCGCGCGCGATGGTACCGAGCCCGTCACGCACATCGGTGGGGCCGAACACCGGCACGAACAGGTAAGGGCCGGCGGGCAAGCCCCATACGCCGAGCGTCTGGCCGAAATCCAGCGAGTACTTCTCGATATTGCCACTGGAGGCGACATCGATCATGCCGCCGATGCCGATGAAGGTGTTGATGATGACGCGGCCGAAGCTGGTGCCCGCCTCTTCCGGCTTGTTCTGCAGCACTCCGTTGATGCCGGAGAAGAAGTCGTCGATGTTGCCGAGGATGTTACCCACCACCTGACGCACCGGCGATGGAATCACGGCGACGTAGCCCTGCGCGATCGGCTTGACGAGATGTCCGTCGACGACCTCGTGTACCTGGTACATCGCGCGATTGAACGGCTCGAACGGGTCGTCGGGCGAGCTTCGCGCCTGCGTGGCGCCGGGGCCTTGCGTTGTCGCGCAGCCGCCCAGCAGCGCTGCGAAGGCCAGGGCCGAAGCAACTCGTGCGATCGGATGCACTTTCATTTGGCGTTCCCTTGCGCGGCCTTGTCGAACAGGAACTGGCCGATCAGTTTTTCGAGCACCACGGCCGATTGCGTCTTGGCGATGCGGTCGCCGTTGGCGAGCATCTTCGTGTCACCACCCGCGTCGAGTCCGATGTACACCTCGCCGAGCAGGCCCGAGGTGAGAATCGACGCGATGGTGTCCTTGGTGAACTGATAGCCCTGGTCGATGCGCATCGTCACGTTGGCCTGGTAGGTCCTGGGGTCGAGCGCGATGCGCTCCACGCGACCCACGACCACGCCGGCCGCCTTCACCGGCGCGCGCAGCTTGAGCGCGCCGATGTTGTCGAACGACGCCTCGAGCTGATAGCCGGGCGCGCTGCTCACCGTGAGCAGGTTGCCCACGCGCAGCGACAGGAACAGGATCGCGCCGATCCCCAGTGCGACGAAGATGCCCACCCAGAGGTCGATCGTGGCGCGATTCATGGCGCGAGTGCGACGGCGATATCGCCGCGCGTCGAGGGCTCGAAGATCATTGGGGCGCTCCCCGTGTTGTTATTGGCCGGCACAGCATATAGCGTGCGCGTGACGATACGCGCGGGTCCCTTCACTCCCCCGCCGGAAGCAAGGCCGCTCATACGCCGATGCCCCGGAACATGAATACCGTGAGCACGAAGTCGAGCGCGAGGATGACCAGCGAGCTTTCGACGACGGTGCGCGTGGTGGCGCTGGACACGCCTTCCGCCGTCGGCTGCGCGTCGAAGCCTTCGAACACCGCGATCAGGCTCACCGCGGCGCCGAATACCACGCTTTTGATGAAACCGTTGACGATGTCCTGGCGAAAGTCGACCGCGGCCTGCATGTTGCCCCAGAAGGCGCCGGCGTCGATGCCGATCAGCTTGACGCCCACCAGGTAGGCACCATAGATGCCCAGCATCGAGAACATCGCGGTGAGCAGCGGCAGCGACAGGAACGCGCCCCAGAATCGCGGCGCGATCACGCGCGCCAGCGGATCGACCGCCATCATTTCCATCGCCGAAAGCTGCTCGGTGGTCTTCATCAACCCGATCTCGGCGGTGACCGCGCTGCCCGCACGGCTGGCAAAGAGAAGACCCGCGACCACCGGGCCGAGTTCCCGCACCAGCGACAGCGCGACCAGAATGCCCAGCGACTCGTTGGCGCCATAGCGGGTCAGCACTTCGTAGCCTTGCAGCGCGAGCACCATGCCGACGAACAAGCCGGACACCATGACGATGACCAGCGACAGCACGCCCGCGAAATAGATCTCGCGCAGCGTGAGATGGATGCGGCGCACCGCTTCGGGCGAATGCGTGATCGTCGCCACGAGGAAGCGCGCGGCGAAACCCAGTCGCGTGATCGACTCGCGCGTACCGCGGCCCACGCGACGCAAAACGCGTGCGGCAGCTTCACCCGCCACGAACGAACTCCTCGACCAGCGGGCGCGCGGGATAGTGGAACGGCACCGGGCCGTCCGGCGCACCGTCGACGAACTGGCGTACGAAAGGATCCGAGGATGCGCGGACCTCCGACGGCGTGCCGCGCGCGACGATCCGTCCCTCGGAGACGAAGTAGATGTAGTCGACGATCTTCAGCGACTCGTAGATGTCGTGGGTGACCACGCACGAGGTGATGCCCAGTGCATCGTTCATCGTGCGGATGAGCTGTCCCACCACACCTAGCGAGATCGGGTCGAGTCCGGCGAACGGCTCGTCGTACATCACGAGCATCGGATCCAGAGCGATGGCGCGCGCGAGCGCGACGCGTCGCGCCATGCCGCCCGA
The DNA here is from genome assembly GCA_035542515.1 of Casimicrobiaceae bacterium. Taxonomy (GTDB): domain Bacteria; phylum Pseudomonadota; class Gammaproteobacteria; order Burkholderiales; family Casimicrobiaceae; genus VBCG01. The sequence continues at coordinate 639 of DATKLH010000522.1, read as the reverse complement.
CAGTTCCGCCGGCTGCAGCTGCGCCGTCCCGCGCAACCCGACCGCATTGAGCTTCATCAGGACCAGATCGCGGATGAGCTCGTCGTCGAGCTCGGTGTGCTCGCGCATCGGGAACGCGATGTTCTCGAACACCGACAGGTCGGTGAACAGCGCACCGAACTGGAACAGCATGCCGATGCGACGGCGCAGGTGATACAGCTCGTCGCGCGAGAGGTCGGGCACCGACTTGCCGCCGACAAGGATCCTCCCGGCCTGCGGTCGCAATTGCCCGCCGATCAGGCGCAGGATGGTAGTCTTGCCGCAGCCCGATCCGCCCATGATGGCGACGACCTTCCCCCGCGGGATGACCATGTCGATGCCTTTGAGCACCGGACGGCGACGGTCGTAACCGAACGTCACCCCCGACAGCTCGACGGCGATGTCCGGAGTACCGGCAGGCGCGGGTGAAGACGACGCGACGTCGTTCATGAAGGGTTGTGCTGCGAGCGAACGGCGGATTGTAACGCGTCGCGGCAGGAGATCCGCCAAGGTGCGGAAGCCGCAGCGTCGCCGCGGATCGGGTCGCCTGCGCGCGCCCGCAACACACCTGGGTTCGGCTTGCGTTCTAGGGCCTTGGTCACTCGCGCTGACTGGATTCGG
>DATKLH010000521.1:0-3391 GCA_035542515.1 Casimicrobiaceae bacterium | reverse complement strand
CGGATCCTGGAAGATCATCTGCATCTTGAGCTGCTGCCGTCGCGACTCGGCGGTCGCGACGCGTGGCAGCGCAGCGCCGTTCCAATAACGCTCACCCGCACTGGGTTCGAGCAGGCCGACCGCGACGCGTCCCAGCGTGGATTTGCCGCAGCCGGATTCGCCGACCAGACCCACCACCTCGCCTGCGCGAATCGACAGACTCACGCGATCCACCGCGTGCACGACCTCCTCGTGAATGCCGGCGCCGAACATGTTGCCTACGCGAGCGGCCACATCGAGTCGCTTGACGAAGCGCTTGGATACTTCGCGCAACTCGAGCAGCGCAGCCGCCGTGCCGACGCTCATGCCATCGCGGCCGTCTGGGGAACCAGCGGATACCAGCAGCGGACCGCCTGCCCCGCTCCGCCGATCGCGCGCATCTCCGGCGAGTCGACGCACTCCGGACCCCGTCGCGAGCAGCGGTCGCGAAACGGGCAGCCGGGCGGCAGGTCGAGCAGCGATGGCGTCATGCCGGGGATCTGGCGCAAGCGCTGTCCACGCACGTTGTTGGAAGGCACCGAATCGAGCAAGCCGCGTGTATAGGGATGGCGCGGGCGCGCAAGCACGTCTTCGACGCTCCCCTGCTCCACGATGCGCCCCGCGTACATGACGCACACCCGGTCGGCGAGTCCCGCAATCACCGACAGGTCGTGCGTGATCCAGATCAGCGCGGTCCCGGTTTCGCGCGTGAGCTTCTGCATCTCGTAGAGGATCTGACCCTGGATCGTGACATCGAGCGCGGTGGTCGGCTCGTCGGCGATGATGACCGCGGGTCGATTCAGCAGTGCGATCGCGATGGCGACGCGCTGCCGCATGCCGCCGGAGAACTGATGCGGATACGATTTCATCCGCTCGTCCGGCGAAGCGATACCCACGGCAAGCAACGTTTCGCGCGCACGCGCGCGCGCCGCGGCCTCGCTCACCCTCTCGTGGGCCAGGATCGCCTCGATCATCTGGACGTCGATGCGCAGGACCGGATTGAGCGTCATCATCGGGTCCTGGAAGATCATCGCGATGCGATTGCCGCGCACCTGGCGCATCGCTTCGGGCGACAGCGCGCGCAGATCGATGCCGTCGAGCACGATGTCGCCCGCAACGATGCGTCCGGGCGGATCGATCAGACCCATCAACGAGTACCCGGTCATCGACTTGCCGGAGCCCGACTCGCCGACCAGCCCCAGCACTTCGCCGCGCGCGACGCTGAACGACACGTCGTCGACCGCCTTCACCGCGCCCGCGCGGGTGAAGAAATGCGTGCGGAGACCGGAGACGGTGAGGACGGGCATGAAAGCGAAAAGCGTAGTTAGCAGATGGCGGTTAGTAGTTGGAGTGGCTTCGATATATAGCTGCTGCAAAGTGTGCATCGGAGGCACACTAACTACGATCTGCTAACTACCAACCGCGACCTTCATGAACGCCACTGCTCGCCCCGTCACCGCTGCAGCCTGGGATTCAACACATCGCGCAGTTGATCCGCCACCAGGTTGATGCTCACGATGGTCAGCAGCAGCGCGATCCCGGGAAAGAAGCTGATCCAGTACTTGCCCGAGAGCAGGTACTGGTAACCGTTCGCGATCAGCAGTCCCAGCGACGGCTCGGTGATCGGCAAGCCCAGGCCAAGGAACGACAACGTTGCCTCAAGCGCGATGGCCGCGGCAACCTGGACGGTGGCGATCACGATGAGCGGCGGCATGCAGTTCGGCAGCAGATGGCGGAAAACGATCCGCGAAGGCGACAACGCGAGGCAGCGCGCAGCCTCGATGTACTCCCTGCCCTTCTCGACCAGTGCGGCACCGCGCACGTTGCGCGCGTAGTAGGCCCACTGCACGGCGACCAGCGCCGTGATCACCTTGCCGGTGCCCTGACCGAGCACCGCGATGAGGATCAGTGCGATGAGGATCGGCGGAAAGGAGAGCTGGATGTCGACGACGCGCATGATCAGCGTCTCCAGCCGCCCGTTGAAATACGCGGCCGCAAGACCCGCGGCCAGGCCGATCACCAGAGCGACCACCGTGCTCGTCGCGCCGACGATGAGCGAGATGCGCAACCCGTAGAAGATCGCGGACAGCATGTCGCGTCCCTGGTCGTCGGTGCCGAGCCAGAACGTCGCGCCGCTCGCGCTCTTCGAAAGCGGCGGGCTCTTGCTGTCCATTACGTCGATCTGCCCGAGGTCGTACGGATTCTGCGGCGAGATGAGCGGCGCCAGCACCGCGGCTAGCACGATGAACGCGAGCAACACGAGGCCGAACACCGCGATCGGGTTGGCGATGAAATCCGCGACGATGCGCTGAAACGGCGATTCGGCGCGGCGCAGCGACGATACCGGCGGGGCTGGAGGCGTGATCGTGCTCATCCCTTCGCCTCGGTGAGGCGCACACGGGGATCGAGCGCCGAGTAGAGGATGTCGACGAGCAGGTTGATGACGATGAAAAACGTCACGATGACGAGCAGGTACGCGACGATCACCGGCCGGTCGAGGAAGTTGATCGAGTCGATCAGCAGCTTGCCCATGCCCGGCCACGCGAACACGCTCTCGGTGACGATGGCGAAGCCGATCAGCGATCCGAACTGCAGGCCGACCACCGTCACGATCGGGATCAGGATGTTGCGCAGCACGTGGACGCCGATCACGCGGCGGTTGGTCAATCCCTTGGCGCGCGCGAACTTGACGTAGTCCTGCAGCAGCGCCTCGTGAGCGCCGGCGCGCGTGAGGCGGATGAGCAACGCGATGTTGAACAAAGCGAGATTGGTCGCCGGCATGACCAGATGGCGCAAGCCGTCGATCGTGAGAAACGACAGCGGCACGCCAAGGACATCCACGGTTTCGCCGCGTCCGTTCGACGGCAGCCAGCCGAGCATGACCGAGAACACCATGATCAGCATCAGGCCGACCCAGAAGGTTGGCAGCGAGAAGCCCAGGATCGAGCCGGTCATGATCGTTCGACCGGCCGCCCCATTGGGGCGCAACCCGGCCCACAGCCCGAGGGGTATGCCGAGCACCACGGCGATCAGCATGGCGGCGAGCGCGAGCTCGAACGTCGCGGGCATGCGCTCGATCACCAGGCCCAACGCGGAAGTGCTGTGCACGAACGAGCGCCCGAGGTCACCGGTGAGCGCGCCATGCAGGAACGAGGTGTATTGCAACCACAGCGGCTTGTCGAGCCCGAGCGCCGCGATCGCGCGCTCCCGGTCCTGCTGATCGGCCTGCGGGTTGATGAGGATGTCGATCGGATTGCCGATCGCGTACACGCCGACGAACACGAGCAGCGACATCGCGAGCAGCACGACGACGGCCTGCGCACTGCGGCGGAGGATGTAGGCGAGCACGGTGTAGCGGCGAATGAAAGCCGCT
>DATKLH010000520.1:0-4633 GCA_035542515.1 Casimicrobiaceae bacterium | reverse complement strand
CTCGACGTGCTCACCCGCAAGAAGATGCAGGACGAGCTTGCGCGGATCTGGGATCGAACCCACAAGACGGTGATCCTGGTCACGCACGGAATCGACGAAGCGGTGCTGCTGAGCGATCGGATCCTGGTCATGACCAAATCACCCGGCACCATCCGCGAGTCGGTGCACGTGGATCTGTCGAGGCCGCGCTCGCCGCGCGATCCGCGCTTTCGCGATCTCGAGCTGTCGATCACGGAGCTCATCATGAACGAGCTGGGAGACGACGCATGAGCGCGCATCCCGAGGCGAGTGCGGCGTCTGCGACGCGCTCCGCGCCGTCCCGATCACCAATGACGCGTACGGCGGTCCGCTGGCTCAAGGGATCGGTGTCCATCGCAGCCGTCGTTTCGATCTGGTGGATGGTGACCGACGGCATGCACTTGTTCACGCCGCTGGTGTTGCCTTCGCCGCTCACGGTTGTGAAGTCGGCGTGGGACCTGATCTTCGATCCGGAGCTGCAACTGTTCTCCGGCGGCATCTACAACGGCAACCTGATCGGCCATGCCCTGGTCAGCACCGGACGCGTGGCGCTTGGTTTCGCGATGGGCGTCATGGTCGCCGTTCCGCTCGGCGTGCTGATCGCGCGCAGCGCCGCACTCGAACCCTACGTCGATCCGCTGCTGCAGATCCTGCGACCGATACCTCCCATCGCATGGACGCCGCTGGCGATCCTGTGGTTCGGCCTGGGGCTCAAGGGCATCGTGTTCCTGATCTTCCTGGGCGCGTTCTGGCCGATGCTGCTCAATACGATTTCCGGCGTCCGCGAAGTGCCGCCGATCCTCGGGCGCGCCGCGTACAGCCTCGGGGCGAGTCGCCGCCAGGTGTTGTTCACGGTGGTGCTGCCGGCCGCGATTCCGTTCCTGTTCACGGGGCTGCGCCTGTCGTTCGGATCGGCGTGGATCACCATCGTCGCCGCGGAGCTGATCGCGGCCAGCGAAGGACTCGGCTACCTGATCATGAACGCGCGTCGCATCCTGGCGGCACCCGACATCATCGTCGGGATGCTGACCATCGGCCTGCTGGGCCTGGCGTTCGATCGGCTGTTCCGCAGCCTCGAACGACGTCTGTACGCACGGTAGCGCGAGTGCCCGGACGGATGGCCTCCATGTTGCGGGAGCTCGAGCGGTGACGACACTCGTGACCGGCGGCTGCGGCTTCGTCGGCCTCAACGTCGTCGAGCAACTGCTGGCCGAAGGCGAGCACGTCGTGGCCTTCGACCGCATCGGATTGCGCGGTTCCTCGCGCGACCTTGCGCGCGACCACGGCGGTCAGTTGGAGGTCATTATCGGTGACGTTCGCGATGCGCGCGAAGTGAATGCGATGTTCGACACTCGGCGCATCGATGCGGTCGTGCACGCGGCGGCGATCACGGCGGGAGAGCAGCGCGAGGCGAGCGACCCGCATGCAATTGTCGCGGTGAATGTGAACGGGACGTTGAACGTGCTGTCCGCTGCGCATGCGGCGGCGTGCAAGCGGTTCGTATATGCAGGATCGGGGCAGGCTTACGGCGACACGCACGACCAGGGCGCGGTGCTGCGCGAAGAGGACTCGCCGTCACGACCGCGCGAGCTGTATGGCATCACCAAGCTGGCCGGCGAGCAGATCGTTTTGCGCCTGGCGCGTCTTTGGCAGATGTCCGCCGCGTGCGTGCGATTGGGCAGTGTGTGCGGCCCGTGGGAGCTCGACACCGGCATGCGCGACATGCTTTCGCCTCATCTGCAGGTCGCCCGCCTGGCCGTGCGTGGGGAGACGGCGATCGTTCCGCCCAGGGAACCCTGGCGCGATTGGATCTACAGCCGCGATGTCGCGGCCGGCCTGGTCGCGCTCCTGCGCTCCCCATCGTTGCGACACTCCGTCTATCACCTTTCCGCCGGTTCGACGTGGAATGGCGCGTTCGTGCGGTGGTGCGAAGCGCTGCGAAGCGCGTATCCCGCGTTCCAGTGGCGCATTGCTGGCGCGGGCGAGCGGGCCAACGTGAGCTTCATCATCGATCGCGATCGCGCACCGATGGACAACACCAGGATGAGGAGCGATATCGGCTTCACGCCGCGGTTCGACGCGCGGTCGGCCTATGTCGACTACATCCAATGGATCTCGTGCCATGAGGACTTCATGAGCGGTATCAACGATCCGTCGCATCCAGCGTCCGCGCGGGCGGAGGCAAGAGCGTGAACCGCGAGAAGTCATCGACCACGCATCGCGCGGATGTCATGATTCGCGTCTACGAGCAGCACCGCTGAGGGGCATGGAGCATGACATCGATTGAGCGGACCGCTTCCAATCCGGCGCACACGACGAAGGAACTGGCCATGCCGTCACGCGAGGACTGCGACGATGGCACGGTCCGCATCGACCGCGTCGAGGTGTTCGGCGTCGCGATGCCGCTCGTGGGCCCGGGATTCAGCAACGCCTACACGGTCAAGAAGGTGCAGAAGAGTGCCGTGGTGCGCATGGTGGGTAGCGACGGATCGGTCGGTCTGGGCAACATCGATCCGTCGCCCGGATACTCGGTGGAGACGGTCGAGGCGTCGCTCGAATCCCTGCGCAATGACCTGGTGCCGCGCGTGGTGGGTCTCGATCCCGGCAATCCGCATCGTGTACTCGAAGCGATGGACGCCGGCGTGCGCGGTTTTCTCGACGCCAAGGCTGCGATCGAAATGGCCTGCGTCGATCTCACGGCGCGACGCCTCGGGATCGCGGTGCACGCCTATCTCGGCGGCGCAGTGGTCGACGAACTCGCATTCAACGCCTGGATCGGCATCGTGCCGCCCGACGATGCCGCGCGCGAGGCGCGACTCTGGTTCGATCGCGGGTTCCGCTCCGCGAAGATCAAGGTCGGCGGCGGCATCGACGCCGACCGCGAGCGCGTCAAGGCGGTCCGTGAAGCGGTCGGTCCGACGATGCGCCTTCGCGCGGACGCCAACGCCGGCTACGATGTCGAACAGGCGATCGATCTGGGGCGGCGACTCGAGCCTTTCGACATGCAACTCCTCGAGCAACCGGTCGCGGCCGACGATCTCGCCGGCATGGCGCGCGTGCGCCGATCGATCGGCGTGCCGGTGATGGCCGACGAAGCGATCACCGACCACGAGAGCCTGATCGCCGTGATCCGCAACGATTGCGCCGACATCGTGAAGCTCAAGGTGATGAAGCAGGGCGGCTTCCTGAAATGCCGGCGCATGCTCGAGACGGCGAGCGCCGCGGGACTGAAGGTGGTGATCGGGCACGGCTTCGGCCTGGGCATCAACACCGTTGCCGAGATCATGCTGGCCGCGACCAGTCGCAGCGTCATCGAGGGCCTCGAATGCGTCGGGCCGCTCAAGACCACCGACGACATCGTGACCTCGAAGCTCGATCTGGCGAGCGGACGCCTCGCGCTGCCGTGCGGGCCCGGGCTCGGCGTGGAGCTCGACGAAGCGAAGCTCGCGCGCTATGCATTCGATGGCTAGACACGGACGTTGACCGGCAGGCAAGTCGACACGGACCGCTGAGGTTCTTGCGCGAGCTGGTGCTCGCGACGGTTCTGCGGAAGCGGACAGCGATGACATCAACCAGGAGGAGCCCGAAATGAAGCGTTGTTCCATCGTGGTGCTGCTCGGCGCGATGCTTTGGACAATCGTCGCGCCGGCACAGGACAGCAAGCCCACCGTGACCGTCGCGGTGGCGCCGTCGACCGACATGTCGCTCATGATCGTCGCGGTCAAGAAAGGCTTCCTCGACAAGGAAGGGCTCAACGCGCAACTCCAGTTGTTCGATTCCGCACCCGCCGCGCTGCAGGGCGTGGTCGCCGGTCGCGCGGACATTACCAACAACACCGAGCCGCCGCAGCTCGCAGCGCGGGCGCGTGGCGCCAAGATCGTTCAGGTCATGACCGGATACCTGAGCGGCAAGCAGAACGGGCTCGTCGTCGATAGCGCGCTCATCAAGAAGCCTTCCGATCTCGCCGGTCATGCCGTGGGCGTGCAACGCGGCAGCGGAGCGAACTATCACCTGGCGTGGTACATGCAGCACAACAATGTCGACGTGACCAAGGTGTCGGTGAAGTATCTCGACGCGCCCGATCAGATCGCGGCGATGGCACGCGGCGACATCCAGGCATTCTTTTCCTGGGAGCCGTTCCTCAGCAAGGCCGCCGACACGGTGCCCAACGCCAAGGTGTTCAGCCGCACTATCGATGACGGATTCGTGTTCGCCGGCAACGTCGTGATGCGCGAGGACATGGCGAAGAACCACAAGGACGTCGCGGTCAAGGTCGTGAAAGGGCTCATCGCCGCGGCGGGCTGGATGACCGCCAACCCGATGGAGGCGGCCAAGGTCGCCAACGAGGTGCTGCGCGCGCCGTCGGTGGAAGGACTCAGCCAGCAGATCCAGAACCTCGATTGGCCGGGCGACTTCAGGAAGAAAGCCTACAACCAGGAAACGAGCATCGCCGAGTGGGGCATCGGTGTGGGCTTGTTCCCGGCAAAGGATGCCAAGGCGCTGGTCGACGAACTGGTCTATCCCGCGATCATCAAGGAAGCCGCCCCCTCGCGGACCGATTTCTGATGAGCTCGATGCGTTCGGCGTCAATGGCGAGTCCGCGGCGCGTCGACCG
>DATKLH010000519.1:0-14560 GCA_035542515.1 Casimicrobiaceae bacterium | reverse complement strand
TCCTGATAAAATTGCTGTCGACCTGTGAGCGTGCGCCAGGGGATGAGCTCGTGAACGTTTGTGTAGCACGCGCTGTAGGTCACACGGTCGCTCTCGATTCCCGACCAGGTCGGAGAGCTGATGATCTTGCGCGGCTGCGCCTGCAGGTCGCGAAAGCGCAGCTTCTCGTCTTCCTTCGGATGCGCGAGATGCGCGTGCTCGCGGCCGGTCGCCTTGGCAAGCGCTTCCCACGCCTTGACCGCGACCTCGCCGTTGGTCTCGGGCGCGAGCATCAGGATCGTTTCGGCCGCGTCGATGTCGGTTTCGATGCGCGGCAGGCCCTTGCTGACGCCCTCCTCCATGACGACGCGATTGAGCGCGGCGAGGTTGTCGACCTCGCGCTCGGTGTTCCATGAAATGCCCTTGCCGCCGTTACCGAGCTTGGTCATCAATGGACCCAGCGCGGTGAACTTCTTGAACGTATTCGGGTAATCACGCTCCACGACGCTCATCGTCGGCGCCGTCTTGCCGGGCACCAGATCGCACTGACCGGTCTTCCAGTCGCAGACGCCGAGCGCCTGCGCGAGCTCCCCCGGCGTGTCATGCATCAGCGGCGTGAGCACGATCTCCTTCTCGACGCCGAGATGACCGACGCACACTTCGGAGAACTTCTTCGCGATGCCCTTGTAGATGTCCCAGTCGCTGCGCGCTTCCCACGCCGGGTCCACCGCCGCGGAGAGCGGATGGATGAACGGATGCATGTCCGAGGTGTTGAGGTCGTTCTTCTCGTACCAGGTCGCCGTGGGCAGGACGATGTCGGAGTAGAGGCAGGTGGTCGACATGCGGAAATCGAGCGTCACCAGCAGATCGAGCTTTCCGGTCGGAGCGTTGTCGTGCCAGGTCACTTCGGCCGGCTTCTCGCCTCCGAAGCTCCCAAGGTCCTTGCCTTGAACACCGTGCGCAGTGCCGAGCAGATGCTTGAGGAAGTACTCGTGGCCCTTGCCCGAGGAGCCGAGTAGGTTGCTGCGCCACACGAACAGGTTGCGGGGAAAGTTGTCGGGATGATCGGGATCCTCGCAGGCCAGGCGCAGCGTCCCGCTCTTGAGCGCCGCAACCGTGTAGTCCTTCGCGTCGACGCCGGCCTTCGCCGCGTCGCGACACACTTCGATCGGATTGCGGTCCAGTTGCGGAGCCGACGGCAGCCAGCCCATCCGCTCGGCACGCACGTTGAAATCGATCAGCGTTCCGCCGAAGTCGTTGGGATCGGCGAGCGGCGAGAGGATCTCGCGCACCGCGAGCTTCTCGTAGCGCCACTGGTCGGTGTGCGCGTAGAAGAACGACGTCGAGTTCATCTGCCGCGGCGGGCGATGCCAGTCGAGCGCGAACGCGAGCGCGGTCCAGCCGGTCTGCGGGCGCAGCTTCTCCTGCCCGACGTAGTGCGCCCAGCCGCCACCCGACTTGCCGATGCAGCCGCACAGCATCAGCAGGTTGATGATGCCGCGGTAGTTCATGTCGGAGTGGTACCAGTGGTTCATCGCCGCGCCGATGATCACCATCGACTTGCCCTGCGTCTTGTCGGCGTTGTCGGCGAACTGGCGCGCTACGGTGATCACGTCGGCGGCCTTGACGCCGGTAATCGTCTCCTGCCACTTGGGCGTGTACGGAACATCGTCGTCGTAGCTCGACGCGACCTTGATGCCGCCGAGTCCGCGATCGATGCCGTAGTTGGCGACGAGCAGATCGAACACGCTCGCCACCATGATGTCGCCGTCGGACAGCGTCAGTCGCTTCACCGGGACGTTGCGAACCAGCACTTCGGTGCCCTGGTCGTTGGCACGGAATTGCTCCGGCGCGGTGCCGGCGAAGTACGGAAATGCGACCGCGGCAACGTCGTCGTACACGTCGATGAGCGAGGTGCGCAGCCGCGTCTCGCGTCCTTGCGCATCCTTTTCCTCGAGATTCCATTTGCCGGCGTCGTCGCGCTGCGCGCCACCCCAGCGATAGCCGATGGCGCCTTGCGGCACCACCACGCCGCCCGAGATCTCGTCGAATGCAACGGTCTTCCAATCGGGATTGTTGGTGCAACCCAGCCGGTCGGCGAAGTCCGACGCGCGCACGAAGCGGTCGGGCACGTAGGCATGGCCGTGCTTGCGCAGACGCACGAGCATCGGCAGGTCGGTGTACTTGCGCGCGTAATCGGTGAAGTACGCCGAGGGCTTGTCGAGGTGGAATTCCTTGAGGATGACGTGGCCCATCGCCATCGCCACCGCCGCGTCGGTGCCTTGCTTGGGATGCAGCCAAAGGTCGGCGAGCTTGGACACTTCGGCGTAGTCCGGCGTCACCGCCACGATCTTCGCGCCCTTGTAGCGCACCTCGGTGAAGAAGTGCGCGTCCGGCGTGCGCGTCTGCGGGACGTTGCTGCCCCACGCGATGATGAACGTCGAGTTGTACCAGTCGGCCGACTCCGGCACGTCGGTCTGTTCGCCCCAGGTCTGCGGTGACGAAGGCGGCAGGTCGCAGTACCAGTCGTAGAAGCTCATGCACACGCCGCCGATGAGCGACAGGTAGCGACTGCCCGCCGCATAGCTCACCATCGACATCGCAGGGATCGGCGAGAAGCCGAAGACGCGATCGGGGCCGTACCGGCGGATGGTGTACACATTCGCCGCGGCGATCATCTCGTTCGCCTCGTCCCACTCGACACGTGCGAAGCCGCCGAGGCCGCGCACGGTCTTGTAGCTTTGCGCTTTCGCGTCGTCCTCGACGATCGACTTCCACGCCTCGACCGGCCCCATCGTCTTGCGCGCCTCGCGCCACAAGCGGAGCAAGCGGCCGCGGATCATCGGGTACTTCACGCGATTGGCGCTGTACAGGTACCACGAGTACGACGCACCGCGGGCGCAGCCGCGCGGTTCGTGATTGGGAAGATCCGGACGCGTGCGCGGATAGTCGGTCTGCTGCGTCTCCCACGTGACAATGCCGCCCTTGACGTAGATCTTCCAGCTGCATGATCCGGTGCAGTTGGTACCGTGAGTGGAGCGCACGATCTTGTCGTGCTGCCAGCGCTTGCGATAGCCGTCCTCCCAGGTACGGTCCTCGTGGGTGACCACGCCATGCCCGTCGGCGAAGTCCTCGCGCTCTCGGGTGAAATAGGTCAGACGATCGAGAAAGTGACTCATGCAGATCTCCGGAGACTGCTACAGCCGCGCGTTGTCATCGCCAACAGGTGCGCCAGGCGTTGCCGGCGTGTGCAACTGACCGTGCGGGCGTGTCACAGGGCTCGTTACAGGCATGGACCGCGATGTTATGGAATGCAGCGCCGCGAACCTTGATGCAACGCAAGCTCGCGCCCCACCGGAATCGGCGAGGCGCGCGCCGGGATTGCCCGACCTCAGCATGGCATCGACGCATTGCGCCGCGAATAGAACCACCATGTCGTCACGACGCAGGTCAGGTAGAAGACGATGAACGCGTACAGGGCCTGCTCGGGACCGCCGAACATCGCAATCGAAGTCCCGTAGCTCTTGGGGATGAAGAAGCCACCGTAGGCGCCGATCGCCGCCGAGAATCCGAGCACCGCGGCGGCTTCCTTGTTGCCGTCGCGCACCGCCTGCTCCTGCGCTTGCGTTCCGAGGCCCTCGGCCTCTCGCTGGCGCTCGGTGAGGAAGATGATCGGGATCATGCGGAAGGTCGAACCGTTGCCGATGCCGGTCGCGACGAACAGCACCAGGAACATCGCGAAGAAGCCCGCGAAGCTGCCGCCGCTGCCGTTGACCGGCAGGAAGGCGAGCACGCCGCCGACCCCCAGCGCGAGCACAACGAACACCCAGAAGGTCACGCGCGCACCACCCCAGCGATCGGCGAGCCAGCCGCCGAAGGGACGCACCAGCGCGCCGACCAGCGGTCCGAGCCAGGCGTATTGCAGGGCGTTGACCGCAGGAAACTGGCTCTTGATCAGCAGCGGGAAGCCCGCCGAGAACCCGATGAACGAGCCGAAGGTCCCGAGGTAGAGCCAGCACATGATCCAGTTGTGCCGGCGCTTGAAGATCACCGCCTGGTCGGCGAACGAGGCGCGCGCCGAGGCGATGTCGTTCATGAAGAACCACGCGAGGATCGATGCGATCGCGATCCACGGGACCCACACGAACGCTGCGTTCTGCGCCCAGATGGTGAAGCTCGCGCCCGCCTTGGCGATGGTCTGTCCCTCGCCTCCGAGCGGTCCGAGGAAGCCCATCGTGATCACGATGGGCGAAAGGAACTGCACCACCGACACGCCGAGGTTGCCCAGTCCCGCGTTGACGCCGAGCGCGGATCCCTTGCGCTCCTTGGGGAAGAAGAAGCTGATGTTGGCCATCGACGAGCTGAAGTTGCCGCCGCCGAATCCGCACAGCAACGCGAGCGCGAGGAAGGTCTCGTAGCTCGTCGTCGGATCCTGGATGGCGATTCCGATGCCGATCGCAGGGATGAGCAGCGAGGCGGTGGAGATCGCGGTGAAGCGCCGCCCACCGAACACGGGCACGAGGAACGAATAGAAGATGCGCAACGTAGCGCCCGACAGCGCTGGCAACGCCGCGAGCCAGAACAACTGGTTCGGCGTGAACTTGAAGCCGAGCACCGGGAGGTTCACGGCAACCACGCTCCAGAGCTGCCACACGGCGAAGGCCAGGAACAGGCACGGAACCGAGATCCACAGGTTGATGCGCGCGATCGCCTCGCCCTCCTGTTCCCAGAACTTCTTGTCCTCGGGCGTCCACAACGTCAGCACGCGACCGTGTCGGGCGGGTGCGATGGTTTGCGTAGCCATTGCGTGTCTCCGTGAAATGCGCTGCGTCAATCGGCCGCTGCGTGCGCGCCCAGGCGCGCTCCGCCGATTTCGGTGCGACGCACCTCGGTGAAGTACATCCAGATCAGTGAAACCCACACCACCCCGTACATCAGCATGAAGCAGCTGCTGCGCACGCCGGTCAGATCGACCAGGGCGCCGAACAGGATCGGAAGCAGGAAGCCGCCGAGGCCGCCAGCGAGTCCAACGATGCCGGACACCACGCCGATGTTGTGCGGATACTCGTCGGCGAGGTACTTGAACACCGACGCTTTGCCGAACGCCCAGGCCATCCCCATCACGAACATGAGCGCCGTGAAAATCCACGGATTGAGGCCGACGTGGAAGTTCACCGGACCCGCGACGGTCTGCACCGTCATGTCGGTCTGCGGATAGCTGAGGATGAACAGGCACACCCATGACACCCACAGCACCCACCACGTGACCTGATGCGCGCCGAAGCGATCGCTCATCCAGCCGCCGATGGCACGCAGCACGCCACCGGGCAGCGAGAAGCAGGCGGCGAGCAGCGCCGCGAGCCGGATGTCGAAGCCGTACTCGGCGACGTAGTACTGCACCATCCACAGCGACAGCGCGACGTAGCCGCCGAACACGATGGAGTAGTACTGGCAGTACTTCCACACACGGCGGTCGTTGAGTGCGCTGAGTTGCTCGCGCCAGGTGACGTGCGAGGGCACCAGATGCGAACGATCGGTGTGACTGCCGAACCAGAAGATCAGCGCCGCGGCGAACATCACCACCGCGTAGACCTCCGGCACCATCGCCCAGCCGAACGCAACCAGCAGCGCGGGCGCGACGAACTTGTTGACCGCCGCGCCGGAATTGCCGGCGCCGTACACGCCCATCGCGAAACCCTGCTGCTTGCGCGGGAACCAGCGCGCGACGTAGGGCGTGCCGACCGAAAACGATCCGCCGGCGATGCCGACGAAGAGCCCGAGCACCAGGTAGTGCCAGTACTGGGTCGCGTAGCCGATGAGGAAGATCGGCACCACGCACGAGAGCATCAGCACGAACATCACGATGCGACCGCCGAAGCGATCGGTCCACATGCCGAGCGGCACGCGGATCAGTGAGCCGGTAAGCACCGGCATCGCGGTGAGAATGCCGAACTGCGTGGCGTTGAGGTCGAGGGCTTTGCGGATCGGGATGCCGATCACGCCGAACATCATCCACACCATGAAGCACACGGTGAACGCGAGCGTGCTTACGACGAGCACGGAGATCGCCTGGCGGCGGTGCGTGCGAGCGGGGGTCGCGGTATGGGTCCGGTGGTTCGTCGTCACGGCCGGCGCGGTCGTCACGTTGCTCTCCCTGTGTGCTAGATGTCCACACTGTAGGGAAGGACACTGCGCTTGCACATTCACCGGTGAGGCAGACGGCGATATTCCGATGACGGAGGGGACATCCGCCGAATGGGGGATGCCTTCCGCGAGTCAGGCATCAGGAATCAGGCATCGGAATCAGGGGCCCGAAATCGGGAGCTTTTGAGGGCCCAGGAACCGCTTGAATGCGACTGCAGGAGAAAGTCGCTGGATTCCGGCTTGCGCCGGAATGACGAGAGACTGAAAGTGAATGCGCTGGCTTCGGGATTGCCCCGGAATGACGACCGTGAACGTGAATGCGCTGGGACAAGCAGCCCGCCGCGCAGTTCGTCCTCTAGGCGAACGCCGGGACCCAGCGGCTTTCTTGCGCAAGCGGGATGCGGGAGCGAAAGCCGGCTGCGCGCCGGTTGCGCCGGCAACGACAGCATCCGTCAAACGTTGTCAGCCGGAGAACGAGCCGGATGGCATCGAACG
This sequence comes from Casimicrobiaceae bacterium, assembly GCA_035542515.1. Taxonomy (GTDB): domain Bacteria; phylum Pseudomonadota; class Gammaproteobacteria; order Burkholderiales; family Casimicrobiaceae; genus VBCG01. The sequence continues at coordinate 7,942 of DATKLH010000519.1, read as the reverse complement.
ATGGCGTAGAAACGAGCGCGACCTTTCTCACGCGCGAAGAGCCTTGCTACGGCTTGCGCGCCTTGCACTCGAACGGCAGCAATCGCGGGTCGACGGTCGTGACGTCTTCACCGTGGCTCGTCATCTTGTCCGGCACGTCGGCGCTGGCACACAGCCATGTGATCGGCACGACGGGCGCATCGGCGACCACAGCGGGACGCAGCGTAAGCACCTTTCCCGCGATCGCCTTGTGCGCCTGATTGCCGAAGGTGATGTTGATCGCGCCATCCTTGATCGCAACCGACTGAACGAAGTTCGATACGATCTTTTCGGCCGGTGGAATGCCCGCGGCAGCGTTGTCTTCGGGAAAAGTCTGCGCCGTCGCCCACGACGCCACGATCGGCGCCTTGGCAACGTCGGCCAGCGGCAATGCCGCCTTGATTTCGTCGCGCACGTTGCGCTCCAGATACGAAGGCAATGCCACCATCGTGAGAATGGCAACGATGGCGAGCACCGCCATCAGCTCCATCAGCGTGAAGCCGCTGGATGCACGATGACGCGCGCCGGGTTCGAGGATCGGCATGGTGGACGATCATAGCCAAAGGCACGCGGCACCGGCTGTGCCGACCGACCAATGGAGCGAGACGGTGGCAGTCCCTGCGATCGGCTCGCGCAGCGCCCGAAACATCGCTGCGGCATCGTGCACGAAACGCGTCATTGGCTCGCCCGACGCGTGTGGATGGCGGTCGGCAACGCCGCTTCAGCCGGCAATGAGTGGATGTACCGACGGGACCGGAATTGCGCGATTGCCGCTCAGCCCGACTTCGCGAGCCCGTGCTCGGTCGCGTAAACCGCGGCCTGGACACGCGTGGAGAGATTGAGCTTGCGCAGGATGTGCTGCACGTGGATCTTGACCGTGCTCTCGGCCACGCCGAGCTCCCGGGCGGCTTCCTTGTTGCTCGCCCCCTTCGCAACGAGCGCCAGGATCTGCTGTTCGCGCGGCGACAGGATCGTCCTCACCGGCTCGCTCGGCGAGCGCACTTCGCGCATCAGCTTGCCGGTCATCGACTCCGACATCACCGATTCGCCGCGTGCGACGCGGCGTATCGCGTCGATCATGAAGTCCGCTTCGATGTTCTTGAGCAGGTAACCCGATGCACCGGCCTTGAGGCACGCGACCAGGTCCTCCGCATCCTCGGATACGGTGAGCATGACGATCGCCGCGCGCGGCGCGGCTTCCTTCAGTGCCGGCAGCGCCTGCAATCCCGTGAGCCCGGGCATATGCAGGTCGAGCAGCACGACCGCCGGCTGGGTTGCCGCGGCGAGCTTGGTTCCGTCCAAGGCGTCGGGCGCCTCGCCGACGATGGCGAAGTCCTTTTCGTGCTGCAGAAGCGCGATGACGCCGCGACGGAACAGCGCGTGGTCGTCGATCACGACGATGCGGATCGGGGTTGCAGCACCATCGGCTTTCACGCTCATAGCAGGCCTCTTTGCGGCTCGTGAAGACCCATCATGTCGCGAGACTCCGCACGCAACGTGCAATCCTCCGAGCTGGCCGAATGACAATGCAGGCCGTCGGTCATGCGATCTGACGCTCCACGTGGACCTGGTGCTCGGTCGCCGGTAGCGAGAGGACGACCTCGGTTCCCTCGCCCGGAGCCGACCGGACTTCGAGCGTTCCACCTGCGCGTCCCGCGCGCTCGCGCATGATGCGCAAGCCGACGTGCTCGTCGGGATCGTTGATGTTCGCCGGGTCGAAGCCCACGCCGTTGTCGCGGATGCTGACCTTGTAGCCAGGACCGCTGCTCAACGTCACCTCGACGCGCGAGCAGCGCGCGTGCTTGCGCGCATTGGACAGTGCCTCGTGCACGACGTGCAGCAATTGGAGTTGGCGGTCCGGCGTGAGCGGCACCGCCGATCCGCTCGCCGCAAGCTCGATGGCGATGCCGGTACGGCGTTCGAAAGTCGACACCATCGCCGCCAACGCCGACTTCAGATCCATCGGGGCAAGGCGTGTACGAAAGTGCACGAGCAGCTCGCGCACATCCGCGTAGCACTCCTGCACGCCGGTGCGGATCTCGCCCAGCGTCGACTGCGCCCTTTGCTGTTCGTCGCCCGCCAGCGCCGAGCTCAGCATCTGCACCTGCAGGTTGAGGAACGCGAGGGATTGCGCGATCGAGTCGTGCAACTCCTGTGCGAGCAGGTTGCGTTCGTCGGAGATGGCGACTTCCTTTTCCAGCGCGCCCAGCCGCACCGTTTCCAGGGCCGTGCCCAAGTGCTGGCCCAGCGTGTCGAGCAGATGCCGCTCGTCGGCGCCAATGTCGCGAGCTTGCCGGAAGAACAGCGTGAAGACGCCGAGCACCTGACCATGCGTAGCGATCGGCGTCGCGACCACGCAGGCGTAACCCGCGTCGCGACAGTGCGGCAGCGTGCTCTGCGGCAGGCGTCCGTCGTGGAACTGGACCACGGTTTCGGCACGCTCGGCCGCCTTGCCGCACGCGCATTCGCCGGCGGCAAGGCATCGCTCGTTCTCGACCACAGGCGCTGCGAGATCCCGAACGCTATAGAACAGCAGCTTGCCGTCGGCCGACGCGAGTCGCACCGCGCCGCTGGACGCCGTGAACGCCTGCTGCACGCGCGCGAGAAAGCCCTCGCACATTTCGTGCGTGGTCTGCGAAAGGTTGAGAAACGCGGCCATGTCGTAGAGCGTGGCGAGCCGCGCGGTGCGTTCGGCGAGCTTTCGCGTCTTCTGCTCGACGCGGCTTTCGAGCGTCTGGTAGACCGCTTCCAGACGCTGCGCCATGTCGTTGAAGCCGGCGGTCACCTGGCCGAATTCGTCGCGCGTTTCAACCGGCAAGCGCACGGAGAGATCGCCGGCCGCCATGCGCTCGATGCCTTCGTGCAGGCGCGTGAGGGGTCGAATCACCAGCAGGAACGACAGGTACATCAGCGCAACGGTGCCCGCGATCGCGAGCGCGACCAATGCGAGTTGTGCGTAACGCAGCGCCGCCGTGGTGCGTGCGATGTCCTCTTCGACGGTGACGACGAGGTTGTTGACGTGCGCGACGAAACGCTCGACGTGCGCGCGTGGCGGTGGCGGGGCACCGGCCGCGGTCATCGACAGTGCCTGCGACAGCGCGCGCCACTCGCCGTCGAGCAGCCGGAGTTGATCGTTGACTTCCGCCGAGCGCGGAAGGAACAGCGGACGCGCCGGATCGCCGCTGCGCAATGTCGCGAACACGGCATCGAAGTCGGCAATGCTCGGCTTGATTTCCGTGGCTGCGGCAGCGCGGTCGGGGGAACCATCGGCCGAAGCGAGATAGGCAAGGCGCCAGGCGCGCATGCGCAGGCTCCCTGCATCGTTGATCGCCGCGGCGCTGCCCTCGAGCCGCCAGGACACGAGCAAGGTCAGGCCGATCGACCCGAGCGCGATCAGCAGGAAGACGATCTGCGTGACCAGCAGCTTGGTCGAGAGCTTGCGCGCGCCGGTCGCTGTCAAGGCGGGAGACATGGGACCACTATGTCGGAATGCGAAGCAGTCGCGTTGACTTCGGTCAAGGCAGCCGTATCCGGCTGGATCCTTCTGTACGCTCTGCCTGCGCCGGGGGCAACCGGCCCACCCAGCGTGGCGTCGGGGCAGACGCCCAGTCCGAGGCTTGCAGGGCGCTTGGGCGACGTCCGGGTCTTCAGCCGTTCGCAGGCAACATCGCTCAGCGAGATGGTCGCGCACCGGATGCGCTAGAGTGGCATACCGCACGCCAGGCGCGCTCGCCATGATCGCTCATCCCTTCGACCTGACCGGCAAGGTCGCGCTCGTCACCGGCGCGTATCGCGGACTCGGTTTCGCGATCGCTCGGGGACTGGGCCGCGCCGGGGCACACGTGGTGGTCAATGCGCGCCGCGACGATGTCGCGCAGAAGGCTGCGGCGACGTTGGTCGACGAAGGCCTGCACGCCGACGTCGGCGTGTTCGACGTCACGGACCAGGATGCGGCGCGCCGCTGCGTCGCCGAGGTCCAGGCGCATCACGGCGCACTGGATATCCTCGTCAACAATGCGGGCATCCAGCGTCGCCATCCATTCGTGGAATTCCCGCGCGCGGAGTGGGACGAGATCATCGCCACCAACCTGACCGGTCCGTTCCTGGTCTCGCAGGCCGTCGTGCCCGGGATGATCGAGCGACGGCGCGGCAAGGTGATCCACATCGCGTCGCTGATGAGCGATCTTGCGCGCCCCACCGTGGTTCCGTACACCGCGACCAAGGGCGGCATCCGCCAGTTGATGCGTGGCATGGCGATCGAGCTGGCGCCGCACAACATCCAGGTCAACGCGATCGCGCCCGGTTATTTCGCGACCGAGATGAACCGCGCGCTGCTCGACAACGCCGAGTTCGACGCGTGGGTCAAGCGGCGCACGCCCGCCGGACGCTGGGGCCAGCCGGAGGAGATCGCGGGTCTTGCGGTATTCCTCGCGTCCGAGGCAGCGAACTACATCACCGGACAGATGATCACGATCGACGGGGGCATGAGCGTGGCGTTGTAGGTACCACGCCATGGGTGGGCTCGCAGGTTACGCGCCTGCATAGGCCCAACGTTTCGCGCGACGACAAGCGCTCGTCGCGGGACGACGAGGGCGTCCACATGCGGCGCAACGCGACGCCATCCCGCTGCGACCGCTGTCAAAGCGCAGAACTTCGCGGGTCCCGGCGAACGCCGGGACGGCCATGCCGCCTTCCCGCGTCCGGCGGCTCTTGCCTTACGCCTTGCGTCGACGCTTGACGTCCTCGTGCGCCTCGGCGGCGCTCGAAGTCGGGACCATGGTCCACGGCGTCTGCGTGATGCTCGCGATCTGATCCATCATGCGCCGGCCCTCGACCCAGAGATCCTGCATCGCCTCGTTGGCGTAGCGCGATTGCACACCGATCGCTTCGGCGGCGGTCTCGCATTGCGCCATCTCGCGCATCGCCTCGAGCGCCTTGGTCATCTCGTTATTGAAGTAATCGAGCGCCTGCGACTGGATCTGCTCGGCGCCCTTCTGCCAGTTGCGATAGGCGCGCTCGGCAAAGTCGAACGTCTCTCCGTTAAATCCCCACAGCGAACGGATGTCGATCGACCCGTCGCGGGCTTGCTGCTGGTTCGGCATGCTCATCTCTCCAAGTGGCAGCCCGCAGGGCTCGCAATCTCGAAGGTCGCGAATGCCCGGAACGCGGGGTGCATGGTTAAAGCGCCGCGGGGGTTGGCGCTCCGCGAAATGATAGCTCCTGGATCGCCTTGTTGTCGCGATCAATTTGTAGCGAACGGTCGCGGGCGCGCGGCGTGTATCGCCCGAGGTCGAACGCGTATGCAAGACCCGCGTCGTTGGTGCACACACGCGCTGCGCGGTTCGCACTCTGCCGCGCGCCGCACGCCCAAGTGAAGCGCCGGTGCCGGCCTTCGACCGAAGCGGCGAGCGAACGCTGTCACCAAGCCGACGCCCAGCCGTGGTGGCTCGAGACCAGGCGAGCGCTGCCAGAAAGTCGCCCGCAAAGCGCCTCGTCGAACGACGTCCCGCGCTGTCACGAAGCCGACACAGAAGCCGGCGAGCCGTCAGGCTTGATCACGCTCGTTCTCGGGCACGTTGTGAAGATCCGCGAGCCAAGCCGTCGCATGCGCATCCGAAGGCGCGCGATAGTCGCCGCGCGGCGAAAGCGATCCACCGGAACCGACCTTCGGCGCATTGGGCATCGCGCTGCGCTTGAATTGCGAATCTTGAAAGAAGCGTTGCACGAACACCGCAAGCCATTTCCGGATGGTGCCGATGTCGTACGCGCGCCGCTCCGCAACCGGAATCCCCGGCCAGTGTCCGCTTGCGGCGTCATGCCACGCCGACCATGCCATGAACGCGACCTTCGAGGGCCGATAGCCGAAGCGCAGCGTGTAGTAGAGATGAAAGTCCTGAAGCTCGTAGGGACCGACGAACGCCTCCGAGCTCTGGGTCGGCCCACCGGTCGCTTCGCCGGGGACGAGCTCGGGGCTGATGGTGGTGGCGAGAACGTCCCGCAGCAGCGTGCTCACTTCATCGCCCAGCGCGCGCGACTCCGCGACCCATCGGATCAGATGCTGGATCAGCGTCTTGGGCACGCTCGCGTTGACTCCGTAGTGCGACATCTGATCGCCGACGCCGTAAGTGCACCATCCCAGCGCGAATTCCGACAGGTCGCCGGTGCCGATCACGATGCCCTTGCGCAGGTTCGCCAGACGGAACAGGTGACTCGTGCGCTCGCCCGCCTGCACGTTCTCGAAGGTCACGTCGTAGACGGGCTTGCCTTCGGCGTACGGGTGCCCGATGTCCTTGAGCATCTGCATGCAGCTTGGGCGGATGTCGATGCACATGCTCTCGCAACCGAGCGCTCCGAGCAGGCGCTCGGCCTGCTCCTGCGTTCGCTGGCTGGTCGCGAACCCGGGCATCATCACGCCGATGATGTCGCTCGGCGGCCGATTCATCATCTTCATGGCGCGCAGGCACACCAGCAGCGCGTGGGTCGAGTCGAGTCCTCCCGACACGCCGATCACCACCTTGCTGCTGCCGGTGAATCGCAGCCGCGTCACCAGCCCCTGCACCTGGATGTCGAAGATCTCGTGACAGCGTTCCTCGCGCGTTGCGGGATTCGACGGCACATAGGGAAAGCGCTCGTAGATGCGCTCGAGCGGCACGCTGCGCTCGCCGGGAAGCTCGGCATCGATGTCGACGGTGCGAAAACGACAGGCCTGCTCGCGAAACGCCTGCGCGTTTTCGGCGAAGGTGTTCTGGCGCGCCCGCTCCTGTGCGAGCCGGTCCAGATCGACGTCGGCGCAGATCAATTGCGCGCCATCGTGGAAGCGCTCGGTCTCGGCAAGACGATTGCCGTTTTCGTAGACGAGGCCGTGCCCGTCCCAGGCGAGGTCGGTGGTCGACTCGCCGATGCCCGATGCGCTGTATGCGTACGCGGCAAGACAGCGTGCCGATTGATTGGCGACGAGCTGCCGCCGGTAGTCGCCTTTCCCGACGGTCACGTTGGATGCCGACAGGTTGAGCAGCATCGTCGCACCTGCGAGCGCGGCGAACGACGACGGCGGAATCGGCACCCAGAGGTCCTCGCAGATCTCAACGTGCAGCGTGAGCAGGGGTTGCCGCGCGAATCGGAACAGCAGGCTCGAACCGAAGGGAACCTCGCGCTGCCCACAGGCATCGACCGCATCGAAAGGCGCGCTCGAGCCCGAAGCGAACTGGCGTTCCTCGTAGAACTCGCGATAGTTCGGCAGGTAGGTCTTGGGCACCAGGCCGAGCAGCGTGCCCTTGTGGACCACGGCGGCGATGTTGAACAGCATGTCGCGCAATCGCATCGGCAAGCCGACGACCGCAACGATCTGCAGTTTCTGCGTGGCCGCGGCAATGCTCGCAAGGCCGCTTTGGCAGGCATCCAGCAGTGCATCCTGCTGGAACAGGTCGTCGCAGCTGTAGGCGGACAGGCCCAGCTCGGGAAACAACACGACGGCCGCGCGACGCTCCTCGGCTGCACGGAGCAGGTCGACGCTTCGCGCGGCGTTGAACTGCGGATCGGCTACCCGCACCTCGGGCACGGCCACCGCGATTCGCGCGAAGTCGTGCGTGTAAAGATTGAAGAACGGCGCTTTGGCTCGCATGTCGGCCAGGGAGGGTTGGCGTCGCGGCAAGTCTATCCCGTCTCGCCGGAGCGCCGCGAATTGGGCTTCAGCAGCACGGATTCACGCAGACACCGTCGTCCGGCTGCACGCCGGGGCCGAGTGGATTCGGTCGCCTCGGCGCCTCCACGAGAAGTCGCTGGATTCCGGCTTGCGCCGGAATGACGACCCTCCGGACGAACCGTCGTCCCGAAGCACGTCGGGACCCAGCGACTTTGGTCGCTGCGGCAGCGTGCAGGAGACGTCACTGGATTCCGGCTTGCGCCGCAATGACGACCCTCCACA
>DATKLH010000518.1:0-7229 GCA_035542515.1 Casimicrobiaceae bacterium | reverse complement strand
TATCGCGAGCTGCAGGTGGTGCTTGCCGACGCCGACGTGCGCAACGTCATGGCCACGGCAGGCATCGAGATCGTCGGTTCGTCGCCCGCCGACTTCGGCCGCTTCTTCCACAGCGAAAAGGACCTGTGGGCGAAGGTCGTGCGCGACACCGGTGCGCGCATCGAATGATCGGCAACGCTGCCCTACATCACCACGTCCACCTTCACGCAAGCCAACGATGCCTCACGCTCCTTCGACCGCTACGACGATCACCGGGAATTCGCACTGGACCAACAAGCCCACCGACGACGGCGATGTGCGCCTGTTCCTGTGGGAGAAGTACGCCGGCTCGCCGGAAGACAAGCCCGCGGTGCTGTTCGTGCACGGTTCGTCGATGGCCTCGCAGCCGACGTTCGATCTGACCGTACCGGGCCGACCCGATTCGTCGGTCATGGACTGGTTCGCGCAACGCGGCTTCGTGTGCTGGAGCGTCGACATGGAGGGCTATGGTCGATCCGACAAGCGCCGCGATATCTTCTCGGACATCGCCAACGGCGCCGACGACCTGTCTGCGGCCACCGATTACATCGCGCGCGAGCGCGGCGTTGCGTCGTTCCTGACCTACGGCATCTCGTCGGGAGCCCTGCGCGCGGCGCTGTTCGCGCAACGGCATCCCGAGCGCGTGGCGCGCCTTGCGCTCGATGCATTCGTGTGGACCGGTGCAGGCGCACCGACGCTCGAGCAGCGGCGCAAGAAGCTGCCCGAGTTCCTCGCGCGCAAGCGGCGCGCGATCGATCGTGCATTCGTGTACTCGATCTTCGAGCGCGATCACCCCGACTGCGCGGAGCGCCGCGTGGTCGACGCGTTCGCCGATGCCATCCTCGCGCTCGACGACTCGATGCCCAACGGCACCTACATCGACATGTGCTCGAAGTTACCGGTGGTCGACCCGGCGAAGATCACCGTGCCGACTGCGATTCTCCGCGGGCAATACGACGGCATCGCGGGCTTCGACGACCTGATCGAGTTCTTCAAGCGCCTGCCCAATCCCGACAAGCAGTTCTCGGTGATGCCCGGCATCTCGCACGCGAGCTTCCAGCAGAAGAACTACCTGACCGTCTACCACATCCTGCACGCCTGGTTCTCTCCTCCGCCGCCCGCCTACGTAGGCCCGGTCCACGGGGAATGAAGCGTCGCGTGCGCCTGTTCGAAGGCGCACGTCGCCATCGACGCTTTCTTGGGAGGGGAAGAAAGATGCTCGCGTACCGCTACGCGCTCGCCGCGGCGGGCCTGCTCGCCGGGTTGTTCGTCGCTTCGAGCAGGCACAGACGCCTGCCGCACCCGCAGCTCCCCCGCTGTACGCAACCACCCAGGTTGCGGAGAATGTTTACGTGTTCCGTTACGGCGGACACCAGTCGATGTTCGTGGTGACGCCCGAGGGCGTCATCGCAACCGATCCGATCGCATACCAGCGCCCGCAGGCAGCGGTCACCTACATCGCGGAAATCCGCAAGATCACGCGGGCCCCGATCAAGTACCTCGTCTACAGCCATCACCACTACGATCACATCACCGGGGGCAAGCCGTTCAAGGATGCCGGGGCGGTATTCATCGCGCATCGCAACGCGAAGATGCATCTCGAGCAGCTCAGGGAGCCCGACACCATCATCCCCGACGAAGTGGTGGACGATCGAAGGACCATCGAGCTCGGCGGCACGCGCCTCGAGTTGATCTACGTCGGCCGCAACCACTCGGACCACTCGCTGGTGATGCCGCTTCCGAAAGAGAAGATCCTGTTTGCCGTCGATTTCCTGCCGGTGCAGGCGGTGCAATTCCGAAACATGCCCGACGGCTTCCTGCCCGACTGGTTCGATTCGATCGATCGCGTGCTCGCGCTCGACTGGGATCGCATGATCCCCGGCCACCCGGCACCGGGCGGCCGCCTGGGCACCAAGGACGACGTGCGCGCCGTGAAGCAGTACATGAACGATGTCTCGGACGCGGCCAGGGATCTCGCGTCGAAGGGTGAGTGCCTCAACGACGACGCGATGCGCGCGGTCAAGCTGCCGAAATACGAGTCGTGGGGCGCCTACAGCGCTTACTTGTTCGGCAACGTCGAGCGCTTCTGCTACTACTGGGGCCGCGGCTGTTGAGAGCGCCACGGCAATCGACGCCGACCGATCGCGTCAGTACAGGATGAAATACCAGGCCACGGCGACAACCACCGCAATCGCGATCGGAATCCAGACACGGGGTCGCGTCAATGGATTCGGACGGTCGTAGACACCTACCGCCTTGCGTTGGTTCTCAGCATCGGGCATTGCGATGTCTACTCAGGCCAACTCGTAGGCGGCGTCGAAGCACAAGCGCGCCTTCGATCTGTCGTTGTGTTTGTCGGAGCGAGCACCGCCGACCCGATCGCCCGGGCCGACTGCGCAAGGTCGATCGCGGTCGAGCGCCGCAACGCTCGCGCCAGCATGATGTGATGAAGCGAAGGCGTGCGCGCGCGCCTTCCGATCGTGCCGGGGAGAGGGTTTGACCACCCGCCTCCCCGGCGGCTCGCTCGCCACGCCACTGCGTCGTGCTCTTGCGCGGCGACGAGACAACTTACAACGACTAGCGATTGGAGCCGCGCGTGCGGTCGTCGTAATCGAAGCTGCGCGGTAACGGTGCTCCGGTTACCGAATCGGATGCGGCCTGGCCATACAGCTCACGGTCGCGGTCGATCTGATCGCGCGTGTACGGCGTTGCATTGACGTCGTATCCCGACCAGCCCGTCTCGCGCCAGCGCTCGACGCGCCGATCGATGTCGATCGCGCCGTGCTCGCGCATGAGCTCGGCGGCCTGTTCCGCGCGCGATTCATCGGCACGCACCGTCACCAGCGCGCCACCGCGGCGTACGGCTTCGGAGTAGTACTCGGCGTGCTCCTTCGAAACACCGATGTCGGTGAGTCCGCCGATCAGTCCGCCCGCGACCGCGCCGACACCGGCACCGGTGAGCGTCGCGACGATCGGGCCTGCGGCGATGATCGGTCCGATGCCGGGGATGGTGAGGCTCATGAGGCTGGCCGCCAGGCCTGCGGCACCCCCCACCACACCCCCCGTGACGGCACCCGTCGCTGCGCCGCTGTGATCCTTGTGCGTCGTCGTGTCGCGGTCGGTGATCGTCCCGGCGGGCATCGTCGTGCCGCTGCGGTCGGCGAGCCGGGCGTCATCCTGGAAGTCGCCGCGCGCATTGCTCGCGATGACGTTGATGTCGGATTCCATGAAGCCTTCGTCGATCAGGTCGCGCGCAACGCGCTGCGCTTCATCGAAACTGTCGAATGAACCTACCACTGTCTTGACCATCGCTTCCTCCCGCTTCCTGGATCGATTGCGCCGCAGCCGGCGTGGCACGTCCGGTTCGCCCGCACCGACACGACGACCAGGCGCTGGAAGCGCGCTGGCGGGAGGGGCATCAACCAGACGTCGCGAGGATAGACAACGCGTCGACGCGCGATGAGCAGACATTCGCTCATCCCGCTGTGAGCGCTGTCCTACTTGGAACTCCTACAGCGCCTGCGCGCGGAATGAGATCGCGTCAACTGCGGGCACGCGCGTCTCGCGCCTCGCGCAAAAGGCGATAGATATCCCGCGGCGCTTCGGTCGACACGTCCTTGTCGATCTCGAATTCGACGGCTGCGCGCACGCCGCGGCTCAGCTTGTCGCGCAGCAAGCCCAGGAACGCGGGCGCTGCAGCGATCCAGAGCTGGCCGAAACGTTGCTCGCCGCGCGCGCGATCGAGGTAGTCGCGTAGTTGATCGGCGAAGCGCTCGACTTCGTGGCCGGCCAGGCCGGGCTCCCTGGTCGCAGCGTGTCCCTGGCTGTGCTCGCCCTTGCCGAAGAAACGGCCGTCTTCGTCGGTGCGCAGATCGCGTCCGTGCGCGCGTCCTTCCGGGTTGGCGAAGTCCGCGATTTCACTCGGCGTGTCGCTGCCGAGTTGCACTTCGAGCAGCCGGGCACGGCTGCGATTGGCGACGAGCATCCAGGTTTTGCCCATGGCGTCTCCATCACGAGGCACGACGATCTGCGGGATGCGGCGCGCGCGACAAGGATGCGACATCGCGTGACCGGCCAGGTTCCGGCACCTTCACGAGTCGATCAGACGTCCGGCGGTCCGCTCGTCAACATGCGGCGCAGCGCGTCGAGGATCGGTCGCTGGCCGCTCACGAGTTTCTCCGCCGCGTCCTGCAGCGAGAACCAGCCGGCGCGATCGACTTCGGCGAACTGCATCATGCGTCCGGAACGGGGTGGCCATTCCATGCTGAAGAGGTTGCTGCGAATCGCCTCGGCGTCGAGGTCCGCTTCGACGGCGAATGGATGCACGTACTTGCCGCCGCTCTGGCGCACGACGGGCAGTGCAGTGAACGCACCGTCGATGGACAAGCCGGTCTCTTCGGTGAATTCGCGGCGCGCGGCGACGAGCGGTTCCTCGTCGCTGCCGAACTCGCCCTTGGGAATGGACCAGGCACCCTGGTCCTTGCGCTGCCAGTACGGCCCGCCGGGATGCACAAGCAGCACCTGCGGCTCGCCGTCGCGCAGTCGATACACGACCAGTCCGGCACTCTGGCGTTGTGTCATTGCGAGCTGCGATGCGGGGCGCCTCAATGCGTCCGAATCATCACCAGCCGATCGTTGCCCGATTCCGCGCCCCACACTTCGCCGCTGCGCCCCGCCAACTGGCGCACATTCGCCTGGCTCTTGTCCGAGGCGAAGCGCTCGAAGCGCTCGGTCGCCGGATCGAAACGCACGATCGCGTTGGCTGACCAGTCGGTGATCCAGACCTTGTCGTCGGGATCGACCCAGACGGCATAGGTGTGCGGCACGCCAGGTGGCATCCACTCGCGCCATGCCTTGGTCGCCGGGTCGTACATGGCGACCTGGCCCGTGTTCCAGTAGCTGACCCAGATGCGTCCCTTGGAATCCGACCAGACGCGACGCGCGCCCTGCCGTGGCGTCGGCGGATCGACCACGCTCGCCGCGCCGGTCTCGATGTCGATCCGCGCGATGTGATTGCCCGCGAGCGATGCGTACCAGATATCACCTGCCGGCGTGGTGGTGATGCCATATGGCCCCGAGCCGCGCGGCGCCTTCCACACTTTCACGTCGCCCGACGCCGGATCGAGTCGTCCGTAGTAGCCGCTCTGTCCGGTGAACCAGATCCGCCCCCTGCGATCGAAGGTCGCCGTGTTGAGGTTGGCATAGCTCGCATCGTCGGGAAGCTTCCAGACCTTGACGGCGTGGGTTCGCGGATCCACACGCACGATCGCGTTCTGGCCTCCATCGGTGATCCATGCCGCGCCGTCCGGTCCGACGATGACGCCGTGTGGCGCAGAGCGCTCTCCCAGCGCGATCTCCTCGACCCGCTTCGTCGCAGGATCGAGGATTCCCAGCTTCCCGGTCGATTGCGCCGTGTAGTAGACGACGGCCCGGTCGCCGGGCGCGGCCGCGACATCGTGCGGATGGGAGCCGCGCGGCACGTCGAAATAAACCGGCGTCGCAGCGAGCGCTGCGGTCGCCGACACCAGCAGCGGGAGCAACAGGAAGCGCATGGCGATCTGGTGAATTGCACGCAGGTCGTTCATTGTTGCGCCGCTCCAGGCACGCTGTCCATCGCGATACTGCGACAACGGCTGCGGAACAAAACCGGCGCGACGCCTGTTGTTGCCGACGCCCACGACGCTTACAGTCGCGGTTTCCCCCGGTTCACTCGAGCTTTCACATGACCTGGTCGATCGTTGCGCTCCACAGCGATGGTTCGCTCGGCGTCGCCGTGGCGAGCCGGTTTTTCGCAGTCGGTGCACTGTGTCCGCATGGGGCGGGAGGCGTGGCGGCGCTCGCGACGCAGGCACTCGTCAATCCGCTCTACGCGCGCGCGGCCCTCGAGGCGGTGGCGCATGGTCACGAACCTGCGCGCGTCGTGGCCGATCTGGTTCGCGCCGACGAAGGCCGCGATCATCGGCAGTTGCATGTCATCGATAGCCGAGGACGGGTCGCCGCGCATACCGGTTCGGCGTGCATTGCGTGGTGCGGGCATCGATCCGGACCCGGCTATTCGGTTGCCGGCAACATGCTGGCCGGCGCGCAGGTGCTTGAAGCGACCGCGTCGACGTACGAGACACGCAACGACCTGCCCTTTGCGGCGCGCCTGATCGAAGCGCTCGCAGCCGGTGAAGCGGCGGGCGGGGACAAACGCGGCAAGCAGGCGGCCGCGCTGCGCGTGTTCTCGACCGAGGAGTATCCGGCACTCGACCTGCGCGTGGACGATCACACCGAGCCGATGGCCGAGTTGCGCCGGCTCTACGCGAAGAGCCTCGAGCGCTTCGTGCCGTTCGTGGAGTGCCTGCCAAGCAGCATGCGCCCCGCGGGCGTTGTCGATCGTACGGAGATCGAGCAACACATCGAACGCTACGCGCAACATCGTTGAATGGTTTCGCTGGCCGCGCGCGTTCACGCGTGTCGACCATCGACTATCGACCATCAACCTTCGCCCATCGCCCATCGGCCATCGGCCATCGACTGTCGACCATCGCCCTCGCTCGCCGCTGCACCGCACGCCTGCGCCGCTACCGCGGCGCGGGTGCTATGCTCCACCGCCCACGCGCTCCACAACCCTTCGCCATCCCGGGGAGACCCCAATGTCGAGCACCTCAAGCAAGATCGTCCTCGCCGCCCTGCTCTGGGCCGCGACCGCCTCCAGCTATGCGCAGACTCTGCGCATCGGACTTGCGGAAGATCCCGACATCCTCGATCCCACGCTTGCGCGCACCTTCGTGGGGCGCATCGTCTTCAGCGGGCTGTGCGACAAGCTGTTCGACATCGACGAGAAGCTCAACATCGTTCCGCAGCTTGCCACCAGCTATCAGTGGTCCGCGGACAACAAGGCGTTGACCATCAAGCTGCGCGGCGGCGTGACCTTCCACGATGGCGAAAAGCTCGATGCCGCCGCGGTGAAGTTCAACATCGAACGCCACAAGAACATGGCCGGCTCGAACCGTCGAGGCGAGCTCGCTCCGGTGGCGAGCGTCGACGTCGTCGACCCGATGACGGTTCGCCTCAACCTCAGCGCACCATTCGCCCCGCTTCTCGCCGCGCTCGCCGATCGCGCCGGAATGATGGTGTCGCCCAAGGCCGCGCAGGCGGAAGGCGACAAGTTCGGCGCGAAGCCGGTGTGCTCGGGTCCGTTCAGGTTCGTCGAGCGCGTGCCGCAG
>DATKLH010000517.1:0-9391 GCA_035542515.1 Casimicrobiaceae bacterium | reverse complement strand
GAACGGCCGGATCATCTGCGAGTGGCAGTTGTAGCAGCCCTCGCGCAGGTAGATGTCGCGTCCGGCGAGCTGCAGCGGCGTATACGGCTTGACGCCGGCGACCGGCTCGATGGTCGATTTCTGGAAGTACAGCGGGACGATCTCGACCAGGCCACCGACCGCGACCACCAGGATGATCAGCACGATCATCCAGCCCATGTTCTTCTCGACGACTTCGTGTGTGAATTTCATGGCGAGCTCCGATCAGGCGGCCGCGGCGGCGCCCGCCGCGGGCACCGGCGCTTCCTTGATCGCCGGAGGAATGGCCGCTTCGAACGCAGCGCTGCCCGCGATCGTGCGCACGACGTTGTAGGCCATGATCAGCATCCCGGCGAGGAACAGCACGCCACCGGAGAGACGGATCGCGTAGAACGGATAGGTCGATTTCACCGCCTCGACGAACGCGTAAGTGAGCGTCCCGTCGACGTTGGTCGAACGCCACATCAGGCCCTGCATGACGCCGGCGATCCACATCGAGGCGATGTAGAGCACCACGCCGATGGTCGCGATCCAGAAGTGCGCGGAGATGAGGCGTACCGACCACATCTGCGTCTTGCCGAACATGCGCGGGATCAGGTAGTACATCGCGCCGATGCTGATGAACGCGACCCAGCCGAGTGCGCCGGAGTGGACGTGCCCGATGGTCCAGTCGGTGTAGTGCGAAAGCGCGTTGACGGTCTTGATCGACATCATCGGACCTTCGAAGGTCGACATGCCGTAGAAGGAGAGCGACACGATCAGGAACTTGAGGATCGGGTCGTCGCGCAGCTTGTGCCACGCACCCGACAACGTCATGATGCCGTTGATCATGCCGCCCCACGATGGCGCGAGCAGGATGAGCGAGAAGATCATGCCGAGCGACTGCGTCCAGTCCGGCAGCGCGGTGTAGTGCAGGTGGTGCGGGCCGGCCCACATGTAGGTGAAGATCAGCGCCCAGAAGTGCACCACCGACAGGCGATACGAATAGATCGGGCGACCCGCCTGCTTGGGAACGAAGTAGTACATGATCCCGAGGAAGCCCGCGGTGAGGAAGAAGCCGACCGCGTTGTGCCCGTACCACCACTGCACCATCGCGTCCTGCACGCCCGCGTACGCCGAATACGACTTCATCGGCCAGAACGACACCGGCACTTCCGCGCTGTTGACGATGTGCAGCAGCGCCACCGTCAGGATGTAGGCGCCGAAGAACCAGTTGGCGACGTAGATGTGCGGTGTGCGACGCTTGAAGATCGTGCCGAAGAACACGATCGCATACGCGATCCACACCACCGCGATCAGCAGGTCGATCGGCCATTCCAGCTCGGCGTATTCCTTGCCGGTGGTATAGCCCAGCGGAAGCGTGATGGCGGCGAGCACGATCACGACGTTCCATCCCCAGAAGGTGAACGAGGCGAGCGCGTCGCTGAACAGCCGCGTCTGGCAGGTCCGCTGCACGCAGTAATAGGAGGTCGCGAACAGCGCGGAGCCGCCGAATGCGAAGATCACCGCGTTGGTGTGCAGAGGACGAAGCCGTCCGTATGACAGCCACGGGATGCCCGTGAACAGCTCGGGCCACAGCAGCTGCGCTGCGATGATCACGCCGACCAGCATGCCGACGATTCCCCAGACCACCGTCATAAGGGAGAACTGGCGGACGACAGCGTAGTTGAAGGTGGTTGCGGCTGGAGTAGCCATCACTGAAAGTCCTCGGTCGCAAAAACGGGCGCGCGCCGTCCTCGGCGCGACCCTTGAAGCTTAGGGCGACGCCGCGAATTCCTTTTGATGAAGGTCAACGCGGAGAATCGTCGTCGGCGAGAATGCGGTGGGCAGGCGCTTCGAGATCGTCGAACTGTCCGCTGTGGACCGACCACCAGAACGCCGCGCCGATCAGGAACGCCAGGACGACGGCCAGCGGAATGAGCAGGTAGAGGATCTCCACATCTTTCCTAGACGGCTGACGCGATCGGCGCCGGCTGCGCGCGCACCACGTGGGTGCAACGAGTCGGGTGATCGCGACGAAGCAGACGCAGCGCGTTGCCGACCACGAACAGCGATGATGTCGACATGCCCACCGCGGCCACCACCGGTGTGAGAAATCCGGTGGCCGCGAGCGGGATCGCGACGAGGTTGTAGGCGAGTGCCCACACCAGGTTCTGGCGAACCGCCCGGAATGCCCGCCGCGAGCGGTCGAGTGCGTCCGCGACGTGAGCGATGTCCTCGCTCAGCAGCGCAACGTCGGCGGTCCAGCGCGTAAGATTCGCGGCGTTGCCCAGCGAGATCGACACGTCGGCCTGCGCCATGGCAGGTGCATCGTTGACGCCGTCGCCGATCATGGCGACCACTGCGCCGTTGCGCTGGAGATCGCGAATGTAGGCGCGCTTGTCCTCCGGACGCGTGTCGCCGAACGCATCGTCGATACCGGCGCGGGCGGCGAAATGCAGCACCGTCGCCGTCCGATCGCCCGAGATCATCGACACGCCGATCGCGTCCGCCTTGAGCCGATCCACCAGCGAGGCTGCGGCAGGTCGCAGCTCATCGCTCAAATCGAATCGCGCGATCGGTCCCCTCGCGTCGCCGAGCACCACCGAGCTGATGTGCGCCGACATGAGGCTGTCCTCGCTTGCCCCTCTGCGCGACAGCTCCGCAACCCATCCCGGACGACCCAGTCGATAGCGGCAGCCCGCGATGGTGCCTTCGACACCGTTGCCGGGGCTCGCGATCACGTCGCGGGCCTCGGGATGATCGGGCGCCGCTTCGCACAGCGCGCGCGCAACCGGATGCGCCATGCCCTGCTCGAGCGCCGCGGCGACGGCGACGCAGGTACGCGACATACGTCCGAAGCTTTCGACGTGAACCAGGCGCAGCGCACCTGTGGTCAGCGTGCCGGTCTTGTCGAATACCACGTGCGTCACGCGCGCTAGCGTCTCGAGCGCATCCTTGCGCACTGCGACGATGCGGTTGCGGCTGAGCGTTGCCGATGCGGCGGCAAGCGCTGCGGGCGTCGCAAGCGACAGCGCGCACGGACAACTCACCACGAGCACGGCGAGCACGACTTCGAACGCACGCGACGGCTCGATCACCCACCATGCGATGCCCGACGCGGCAGCGATCATGAGCAGCATCGCCACGAACCACGACGCGGCGCGATCGGCGATGCGCGCGGCGCGCGGTCGATGCGTCGAGGCGTCTTCGATCATGCGGGCGATCGCCGCGAGCACCGTCGCCTCGCCGATCGCGCGAACGCGCACGGCGAGCGGACTTTCGCGGTTGATCGACCCGGCCAGCACGCGGTCGCCAGCGAACTTGCGGCACGGACGACTCTCGCCGGTCAGTACCGCTTCTTCGACGCTGGAAGTGCCTTCCACCACGTCGCCGTCGACCGGAATCGTCGCGCCGACGGCGACTTCGACGATGTCTCCGGCGCGCAAACCCTGCACCGGCACCGTTTGCGTGACGCGAGCGCCGGGATAGCCCGGCATCCGCTCGGCGGTTGCCGGCGACTCGTGCGACATGGCCTCGATCGCATCGGCCGCCTTTTCGCGCGCGCGGTGCTCGACGAAGCGCGCGGTGAGCAGCAGCGCAACGAACATCGTCACGGAATCGTAATACACGGCGGCGCCGCTGTTGGCGAGCGTCGCCCAGGCGCTCGCAGCGAATGCGGCCGCGACGCCGAGTGCCACCGGCACGTCCATCCCGAGCCGCCGCGCCCTGAGGTCGCGCAGCGCGCCGGCGAAAAACGGCATTGCGCAATAGAACACCACCGGTGCGGTGATCAGCAGGCTCGCCCAGTCGAGCAACGCGCGGAACTGCGGCTCCACGCCGTCGCTGCTCACGTAAGCGGGAATCGCGAACATCATCACCTGCATCATCGCGAGGAGCGCCACACCCGCGCGCAGCAGAAGCCTGCGACTCTCCGAGCGCGCGAGCTGCTCGCGTCGCGCCGGATCGTAGGGATGAGCCCGGTAACCGATCGCGTGCACCGCGCGCAGGACATCGGAGAGCTTCGCATCGCGTGCGTGCCAGCGTACGCGCGCGCGGCGCGTCACCAGGTTGACTGACGCCTCGACCACGCCGGGACGCGCGCCGACGTACTGCTCGATGAGCCAGACGCATGCCGCGCAATGGATGCCTTCCACGAGCAGCGAAGCCGAGCACATGCCCTCCGCGTCGTGACGCACCCAGCCGGCGGTCTCGCCGGCCACGTCGTAGGAGGCGAATTCCTGCTCGCGCGACGCGAACCTGTCGCTCGCCGTGCTGCGCTGCGCGTAGAACTGGTCGAGGCCGGCGCCATGGATGATCTGCGCGACCGCGGCGCATCCCGCGCAACAGAATGCGCGCTCGATCCCCTCGAGGTGGAGGCGCGGACTACCTGGGAGCGCGGGCTCGCCGCAATGGAAGCACAGCGCCCCGGGACCGTGCGCGGCGGGGGCCGCGTCGGCGATCACGTCCGATGCCAGCATGAGGTCGCCCGACTAGCGATGCCGGGTCAACGACGACAGATTTTCGGCACGCTCGGGACCCACGCCCAGCGGAGGCGGCGCCAGATTGACGATGCGACGGAACAGGTCGTCGTAATGCGCACCGGCAGCGCTGCCCAGCATCGGATCGTTGTGGTCGAGAAATGCCGCGTCGACCACTTCCCAGTCGTTGGCGGTGAGGAACTTCTCGGCGAGCGGTAGCATCTCGCGCTCTTCGCTGCGCATGTGGTCCCAGTGCATCGCCGCGTAGGCCTCGACCGCGGCCAGGAATTGCGCGAACTCGCCGGCGCCGCCCTGCTGGTAGCGCGCGAGCGCCTGCTCCAGCGTCCGGATCTTTTCCGCGCCGAGCACGTGCTCATGTTCGAGCCGATCCAGAAGCGCACCCGCGCTCGGGTGACGCGCGCGCAGCAGCGGGAAGAGGTAGCGGTCTTCCTTGGGATGATGGAAGCGCTCGGGAAACGCGTCGATGTAATAGATCATCGCACCGAGCAGCTCGAAATGCGGGGAGACTGCGCGATCGCGGATCTCGTGCACGTGATACAGCATGCCGTGCAGCACCGCCGCCAGCGCGCGGTGCTCGTCCTGGATGATGCGAATAGCCTTCATCGCGTCGCTTCACGCAAAATGTAACGGGTCGGCGTCGCATGTGGAATGCCGCAACGCACGAGGCAAGATTACCGGGGTGACATCCCCCCGGCTTGACCCATGTCAAGCGGCGCTCCCAACCGGCCGGGAGCGCTTCACGAAACTTGTTGCGCCGGCGCGCAGCGCGTCGCATGATGGGTACGACAAGTACCCAGCACGGCAGGTCAGGGTCGCCGTTTTGACCCAAATCAACGCGCCCCGCCCCGCTTGAAGTCCAATGCATCCAGTGGCGCGCATGCGCGCCGATCCGCCCAGGAGATGCTGTGTTCAAGCGAATTGCCGTCGCAGTGGATGGAAGCGGCACGTCCAACCAGGGCCTGCGCACGGCGATCGATCTCGCCGCCGACCAGGGAGCGACACTGGTCGTCCTGCATGTCGTGGAAGACATGCTCAGCGCGGTTGCAGGCGAAGTCGACTCCTACGTCTCGCGCAATTACACCGAGGAAGTCCAGCGCAACATCCGCGAAGCCGGACGCAAGGTGATCGCGAAAGCCGAGGCCGCTGCCCGCAAGGCGGAGCTCGACACGGTCGTCGCGCTGATCGAGCCGCGCGGACGGACCGTCTCGGAATCGATCGTCGCCGAGGCGAAGAAGCAGAAGGCCGATGTCATCGTGCTGGGCACGCACGGGCGTCGCGGCCTGCGTCGCATGGTCATGGGCAGCGATGCGGAAGCCGTCGTCCGCGAAGCCAAGGTGCCGGTGCTGCTGATCCGTGAAGACGGATCGCGAAGCTCGCGTCGCGCTAGCGCCCAGCCGGAGAAGCGTGCCTCCGCCGCCAACGGCTCCAAGAACGTGAGCGCATAGCCCGTGGACAACGCGTATCCGCGCCGGCATCTCTTGCAAGCGACAATCGGGTGCTTGCGTGCCTCCAGGGCGCGCGTGGGCACTCTCGCCACACCGCGCACAAGCGCAGACTCGCCTCGTCACGGAGGCCGCGCATGATCCGCGTGCTCCCCAACGATCGCGCCCGTGCAATCGATGAAGGCGAAGGGTCCGAAGCGATTGCCATCCCCAAGGTCGTGCTGTTCCGCGGCCTGAAGGCGCATTGCGTATCGTGCAACGTCCGCGAGCTGTGCCTTCCCTTCGGGCTCGACTCCGACGGACTGCGCGCGCTGGACGACCTGATCAGCAATCGACTGCGCGTCCACAAGGGCGACGTCCTCTACCGGCCCGGCGATGCATTCGTTGCGCTGTATGCGATCCGGGTCGGAAGCTTCAAGACGACCGTGCTCGCCGAGGATGGCCGCGAGCAGGTTTCGGGCTATCACATGCTGGGCGACATCGTGGGACTGGAAGGAATCGGCCAGGGTCACCACGTGTGCCAGGCGGTGGCGCTCGAGGACAGCGACGTGTGCGTGCTGCCGTTCGACCGTCTCGAGCAGCTCGCGCACGCCGTTCCGCAATTGCAGCGCAACCTCTACGGAGCACTGACCAAGGAGATCGCCAACGAGCACGGCCTGTTGCTGTTGCTCGGCAGCATGCGCGCCGAGGAGCGCCTGGCGGTGTTCCTCGTCAACCTGTCCAACCGTTATCGTGCCCGAGGCTACTCTTCCACCGAGTTCGTCCTGCGCATGACGCGGGAGGAAATCGGCAGCTACCTCGGGCTCAAGCTGGAGACCATCAGCAGGCTGTTCTCGAAATTCCAGGAGAACGGCCTGATCCAGGTGCAGGGACGGGCGGTCAAGCTGATCGACTTCCCGGCTTTGCGCCATATGATCGGCGAACACGGATAGGCCCGGGACCTCGGGGCCGCGAGGCTCCATTTGCGCTTTTTCTTGACCTGCGTCAGTGGGTGCCTCGGCCGCGCTCGGTTACAGTTCCGCCGCGTTCCGATCCGGAACCTGTGGAGGGTATATATGCGCAAGATCTGCATGGTTGTGTTGAGCGGTATAGGCATGGCGGTCGCGTCGGTCGCCGGCGCGCAGGACGGCGCGGCACTGGCGACGAGCTCGGGTTGTACGACCTGCCATGCGGTGGACACCAAGAAAGTCGGTCCGTCGTACAAGGACATCGCGGCAAAGTACAAGGGCAAGGCGGATGCCGAGAAGACGCTCGTGGACAAGCTCGCGAGCGCGAAGGGTCACCCCGCCGTCAAGGCGAAGGGCGACGACCTGACCAAGCTCGTCAAGTACATCCTCGCCCAGTAGCACCTCGTCGCGACGCGCGGGCCGTGTAGCCGCGGGTCGCGCGCACCGCGACGGTCGGGCCACGCTCCGACCGTCGTTTCCCGATCGTTCGATCGCGGCGAACCGGCGCTGCCGAGTCGGTCAACGTTCAGCGCACTCCCGATCTGATCGCGCCGTTTCGCGCCAACGCAACAGTTCGTCAGCAAGTTCGCTTGCCCGGTTTTGCGCTTGACCCACGTCAATCATGCCGGGTCGGCGGCGGTGCATGCTCACCCCATCCCAATCGAGCGAGCAGCAACATGCTGCGAATCACTACCCTTGTAATCGCCGTAATGTTGTGCCTGGCGACATCGGCCGGCACATGGGCGAAACCGGCGCCCACCGGCGCTGCCGCCCCGGCACCCAACGAGGTCTGCCTCGCGTGTCACTCCGACAAGGACGCGAAGGGCGCTGCCGGCAAGTCGATCGCGGTGGAGCCCACGCTGTTCGCCGCATCGGTTCATGGCAAGGCGGGCATCAACTGCACCAACTGCCACGCGGATGTGTCTCCCGACAAGATTCCGCACGCCGAGAAGGTCAAGCCGGTGCAGTGTGCGAACTGCCACGACAAGCAGGTCAAGGAGTACGTCGCGACGGTGCACGGCAAGGCGCGCAGCGGCGGCAACAACGTCGCGGCAACCTGCATCGACTGCCACGGCAAGCACGACATCAAGGCATCGAGCGATCCCACCTCGCGCACCAACCACGCGAACATCGAAGCGACCTGCGCGACCTGTCACGGCAACGAAAAGCTCGTGCAACAGGCGAAGCTACCCGGCGGCAACATCGTCAGCCAGTTCCACGACAGCATCCACGGCAAGGCGCTCGGCGGAGCCGCACAGTCGGCCGCGCCGACCTGCACCAATTGCCACGGCGCGCACACGATCCAGCCCAAGGGCGACGATGCGAGCAGCGTGAGCCGCGCGCGCATTCCCGCCACCTGCGGAACCTGCCATACCGACATCCTCGCGCGCTACACGGCCGGTCAGCACGGCAAGTTGCGCCAGGAGGGCAATCTTGCCGCGCCCGGTTGCACCGACTGCCATACGGCGCACGCGATCAAGCAACACGACGCGCCGGTGTTCCAGACCGCCGTGATCGAGCAATGCGGCGCGTGTCACGCCGACTACCTCACCACCTATCGCGACACCTTCCATGGTCAGGTGACGCAACTCGGTTACGCGCAGATGGCCACCTGCGCCTCATGTCACGGCGCCCACGACATCCTGCCTGCGTCGAACCCGGCATCGAAGGTGTCCGCGCAGAATCGCGTTGCGACCTGCCGCACCTGCCACGCCAGCGTAACCATGCAATTCGCGAGCTTCGATCCGCATGCCAACCGCCACGACAAGGCGCGCAACCCGGTCTTCTACTACTCCGCGAAGTTCATGGAGTGGCTCCTCATCGGCGTGTTCAGCTTCTTCGGAATCCACACCGTCTTCTGGTTCGCCCGCCTGATGATCGACCGGTTCCGCCGGCATTGATCCATGAAACCCATGAACAGTCCCGACACTCTGATAGCCGATCGCGTCGCCGGCACAGCTTCTTCGGCGCCGGTGCGCGCCTGGTATCGCCGCTTCACGCGCACCGAACGCATCCTCCACGCATTTCTCATGCTGAGCTTCGTGGCCTGTGCGCTGACCGGCCTGCCGCTATTGTTCGCCGATCGCCCCTGGGCGCCGGTGCTCGCTCAATTGCTGGGCGGCTTCCGCTCCGCCGGTGTGATCCATCGCATCGCCGCGACGGTGATGATCGGGGTGTTCTCGACGCACCTCTTGATGCTCGTGCAGCGTGCGGTGGCCAAGCGCAACTTCCTCGGCATGATTTGGGGGCCCGAGTCGATGGTGCCGCAGCCGCAGGACATCATCGATATCTGGAACAACTTCAAGTGGTTCGTCGGGCGCGGACCGCGCCCGACGTTCGACCGCTGGACCTACTGGGAGAAGTTCGACTACTGGGCGGTGTTCTGGGGCATGTTCATCATCGGCGGATCGGGCTTGCTGCTATGGTTCCCGTTCTTCTTCGGCAAGTTCATCCCCGGCTGGATGTTCAACATCGCGGCGCTGATCCACGGCGAGGAAGCGTT
>DATKLH010000516.1:0-4627 GCA_035542515.1 Casimicrobiaceae bacterium | reverse complement strand
GCCAAGCGCAACTTCGAGGTCGGTGTGGCGACGATCACCGACACCAACGATGCGCAGGCCAAGCACGACCAGATCGTCGCGCAGCAGATCGCGGCCCAGAACGACCTCGACAACAAGCGCATCGCCTTGCGCGTCATCATCGGGCGCCAGCCCGGCGATCTGCGGCGCCTGGGCCGTGGCTTCGACCCGCCATCGCCTTCGCCCAACGACCAGGACTACTGGATCAACCGCGCGCTGGCGGAGAACCTGTCGGTTCGCGTCGCGCAATACAACTATGACATCGCGGTTCTCGAAGTGGACCGGCAACGCGCCGGGCACCTGCCGACGCTCGACCTCGTCGGCAGCTTCAACGCGCAGGGTTCAAACGCCTCGCCCACCTCGCCGGTGCAGCAAAGCTCGACGCAGGCATTGGTCGGACTCGCGCTGAACATCCCGATCTACCAGGGTGGATTCGTCAACTCGCGCATTCGCGAAGCGATCGCGCTCCAGGAGAATGCGCGCGACACGCTCGAGGCGACGCGGCGCAATGCGTTGTTCCAGGCGCAGACCGGCTTCACCGGCGTGAACAGCGCGGCGGCTTCGGTGCGTGCGCTCGAGCAGGCCGTGGTCTCGGCGCAGACCTCCTACGAGTCCAACCGCACCGGACTCGAAGTCGGCGTGCGCACGACACTCGACGTGCTCAATACGCAGCAGGTCGTGTTCCAGACACGACGCGACCTGGCGCAGGCGTATTTCAACTACCTGATCGGCGTGCTGCGACTCAAGGCCGCCGTCGGTGGGCTTACCGACGCCGACCTGGAAGACATCAACCGTCGGCTGCAGGGCTAGGGAACCCGGAGTCGTTCCTCGATTCGAGGCTGCAACCAGGCCCACAACCGCTGCGTCGCGCCACGGTGCGATGCCATGAAGCGTTGCCCGGCCTGCTTCATGGCGGCTCGGCGGGCAGGGTCGCGCAGCAATGTCGCTGCGTCCCCAAGCAACTGATCGGCATCGACGATGCGCAGCGCTGCGCCGGCGTCGATCGCTTGGCTGGCGACATCGGCGAAGTTGAACGTGTGTGGACCGATCAGCACCGGCACGCCGACCGCGATGGGCTCGAGCAGGTTCTGTCCGCCGGTGGGCACCAGGCTGCCGCCGACGAACGCCACGTCCGACGCTGCGTAGTAGGCGAACATCTCTCCCATCGAGTCGCCCAGGACGAAGCGAACGTCCGGGCCAACGGGCACATCGGCGCTGCGTCTTACGAAGCGCTCGTTACGCGTGCTGAGCATCTGCGCGACTTCCTCGAAGCGCTGGGGATGGCGCGGTACGAGCACGACCAGGGCATCGGCTGGCAGCGCGTCGGGATGGCGCGCGAGCGCGTCGAGCAGGAGCTCTTCTTCGCCTTCGCGCGTGGAGGCCGCGAGAAGAACCGGGCGCGTGGCGCCCAGACGCGCGCGCATCGTGTGCCCGCGCTCGAGCAGCGCCAGCGGCGCTTCGATGTCGAATTTCAGGTTGCCGGTCACGATCGCGTCGCGCGCGCCGAGTTGCACCAATCTCTCGGCGTCCGGAGGACTTTGCGCAGCGATGCCGGAAAGGTGACCCAGCAGTTCCCGCGCCAGAGTCGCGACGCGCGCGTAGCCACGGGCCGAACGCTCCGACAGACGCGCGTTGACCAGCAGGATGGGAATCCCGGATCGGTGCGCAGCGGATAGGAGATTGGGCCACAGCTCGGTTTCCATCAGCAGGCCGATCGCGGGACGCGCCCAGCCCAGGAAGGCACGCACGGCGAATGGAATGTCGTACGGCAACCATGCCTGCGTGACTTTGTCGCCGTAGAGCGCCGCACCGGTTGCGCGTCCGGTCGCGGTCATGTGCGTGAGCAGGATCGATGCTTCGGGATGCTCGTTGCGCAGCAGCTCGATCAGCGGCGCGGCGGCGCGCGTTTCTCCCACCGAGACGGCGTGGATCCAGATCACCGTGCCATCGGGTCGCCTGGCGGCGTAGCGGCCGAAGCGTTCACCGATCCGCTCGCGGTAGCCGGGCTCGCGTCGTCCACGCCACCACAGACGCAGCGGCAACAACGGCAGCGCCAGCCACCACGTGAGCGTGTAGATCGCTCGACTCATCAGCAGCGCGGTTGCGTGCTCAGCAGCCTTCCGCCGGCGGCGATGACGTCCGCCACGGACGGCACCATGCCGTTGCCACCAAGGTCGATGCCGTTGCCGGTGACCGCGACACCCGCCTGCGCCGCATCGGTCGATGTGAACACCGCGAGCGTTGGCGTGCGCAGTGCTGCGGCAAGATGCGTGAGGCCGGTATCGACGCCGACCACCAGCTCGGCGCTCTGCAGCAGCGCCGCCACCTGCGGAAGCGGCAACTGCGACGGCACGACCGCGTGTTCGATACCGTTGGCGATCGCGCGGCTGCGCTCGCCTTCGGCGGCGGTTCCCCACGGCAACACGACCGCGTAACCGGCGTGCGCGAAATGCGCGAGCGCTTCACGCCAACGTTCATCGGGCCACCATTTGTCCGCGCGACTGCTCATGTGCAATGCCACGATGTGCGGTCGTCCGATGTCGATGGGCAGCTCTCGGGGCGCCCGCAACTGCCAGCGCGGCGGGCCGCTCACGCGGTATCCGAGCGCGCCTGCGGCCAGCACACGGCAACGCTGCACGAAGTGCATCGGTCGCGGTGCATGGTGGTGAACATGGTCGAACCACGTGGATGCGACCTCGCGCACGCTCGCGCGATCGAATCCGTGCCGCGTACCGCGCGCAAGACGGCTGACCAGCGCGCCTTTGACCTGCTCCTGCAGATTCAGCACGGCGGTGTAGCGCTCGCGCACGACGTCCCTGCGAAACGCGCGCATGTCGGCCCAGGTTTGCGTCGACAGCGGCCGCTCGCGCCACGAGCGCAAGCCGAAGGCGATGACATGGCGCACGCGCGCATCGAGTCGCACCAGCGGAACAAAGGCGCGTTCGGCGACCCAGTCGACCGCGCAACCGGGAAGGTGCTCCTTGATGTCGCTGACGATGGCAAGCGCGTAGACGACGTCGCCAAGCGACGAAGGACGAACGACGAGGACCGCGCTCATGCTCCGGACGGATGGCACGGACGCCCCGAGGAGCCCACGCACCAAACCCAGTAGAATCGCGGGACGCTGCGTACGGCCGCACTGTGCAACCCACCATACCGCGCGTCGCGGTCGCAGCGCTCGACCTCACAGCCCATGCCCGATTCGCTGCCGCTTTCGGTGGTCATCATCACGCGCGACGCCGCCCGCGACATTGCGGAATGCCTCGCGTGCGTACCCTTCGCGGCGGAGGCGCTGGTGGTCGATTCGGGCAGCCGCGATGATACCGTACAAGCCGCGCGCGCCTGCGGCGCCCGCGTCGTCGAGCACGAGTGGCTGGGCTTCGGCCCGCAGAAGAATTTCGCAACGGCAGCAGCGGAGCACGACTGGGTCCTGTGCGTCGACGCCGACGAACGCGTGAGTCCCGAGCTGGCCCGATCGATTCGCGGGCTGTTCGCGGCTGGCTACCCGAGCCACCGTGGCTATGCGATTGCGCGCCGTAACCGCTTCCTGGGTCGTTGGCTGGCCCACGGGGAGGGCTATCCGGATTGGAACGTGCGCCTCTTCGACCGGAGGGCGGGCCGCTGGAGCGATGAGCCGGTGCACGAGCGCGTGCACGTCGATGGAGCCGTCGCGAGGCTGCATGGCGACCTCCTGCATTTCTCGGGCGAATCGGTGGAGTCCTACATCGACAAGCAGAATCGCTACACCACCATCCAGGCCCAGGCGATGCACGCGCGCGGCGAGCACGCTTCGGCGGCGCGCCTGTTCCTCTCGCCGTTCGCGCGTTTCGTGCGCTTCTATCTGCTCAAGCTCGGCTTTCTCGACGGTGCGGCCGGCTTCGCGCACGTGGCGATCGGCGCCTTCGCGAGCTTCCTCAAGTACGCGAAGTTGCGCGCGCTAGACGTCGCGGAGCGCACGCGTTGAGCGCCGTGGGACCGCGTGTCCTGGTCACCGGCGTCGCCGGTTTCATCGGCATGCATGTCGCTCGCGCGCTGCTCGAACGCGGCGCAACGGTCGTCGGGGTGGACAATTTCGATCCCTACTACGACGTGCGTCTCAAGGAGTCGCGCGTGGCGCTTCTGCAGCAGTCGAGCACGTTCACGCTGGTACGCGAGGATCTCGCGCACGAAGGCGTTTGCGCTGCCCTGCTGGCCGGGCATGGCTGCACCCAGATGATCCACCTCGCTGCGCAGGCCGGCGTGCGCCATTCCCTGGAAGCGCCCTCGAGCTACGTGCGCAACAACCTGGTTGCGTTCGGCCACGTGCTCGAAGCCTGTCGTCAGGCGCGCATCGCGCATCTGGTCTACGCGTCTTCGTCGTCGGTCTATGGCGCGAATCACGAGCTGCCGTTCTCCGAGGACCAGCGCGTCGACCATCCGGTGAGCCTCTACGCGGCCACCAAGTGCGCCAACGAGCTGATGGCGCACAGCTACGCTCACCTGTTCGGCTTTCCGGCGACGGGGCTGCGCTTTTTCACGGTGTACGGGCCGTGGGGAAGGCCCGACCAGGCCGCGATGATCTTCACGCGGGCCATCCTCGAAGGACGACCCATCCAGGTCTTCAACGCGG
>DATKLH010000515.1:0-3280 GCA_035542515.1 Casimicrobiaceae bacterium | reverse complement strand
TCTTCGAACCAGCCGGGACGATAGGGCTGGAATGCCGCGTCCAGCAGGATGGCCGTGCGCGGCGAGAGGAACTCGCTGCACTCGATGAAGATTTCCGCATCGGCCCCGGCGCCGGCCCGTGCCGCTTCCATGAGCGCGGTTGCATGGCGGATTTCGGCTGCCTCGTTGTCGCGCAGCGGTGCGAACCGGAACGGCCGGAACTTGAAGGCTGTGAAGCCCCGGCGCATCGCTTCGCGCGCGCCATCGTGGGCGGCTTGCGGCGTATCGACGTCCTGCAGCCAGTGACTCGCGTAGCCGCGCAGCGCCGTGCGTTGCGCGCCGCCGAGCAGCCGAGCTACCGGTACGCCAAGCCGCTTGCCCTCGAGGTCCCACAACGCGATGTCGAGCGCCGCGAGCGCGGTCTGCAGTACAGCGCCGCCGCGCCAGCGCCACGCGTTGTACAGGCGCTGCCAATGAAGCTCCGGCCCGGCCGGATCGTGGCCGATCAGGTGCGGCGCGAATTCATGGATCGCCGTCTCGACCGACTCCAGCGGGCCGTGCAGCGACCCCTCGCCCCACCCGCACAGGCCTTCGTCCGTGTCGATGCGCACGAACAGCCAGTTGCACCAGTGGACCCAGTATTTGAACGTCTCGACGCGAGTGACCTTCATCGAGCGGGGAGGCGACTGCAGCGCTGGAACGCGAGCCGCGACGGTGATTGATCGCGCAAAGGCGCGGACCGATTCGCTGTTGCGGTGCAACCGCACGCAAATCGCTATTGAAAGCTTTCAACCAATGAACGATACTCGGGCGCCGGCTGCACTGCAAGCGCTTCCGTGATTCGGAACATCTCGCGATGCCACGTCTCGCTGCCGCCAAGTCCGCCTCGCGCCGCAAGCGCGGTCCCACCATCCTCGATGTGGCGCGACGTGCCGGCGTGTCGCTTGGCACGGTTTCCAACGTCCTCAACGAGCGCGGCAACGTGAGCGCGCTGCGTCGATCGCGCGTGCAGGACGCGATCGACGCGCTGCACTACGTACCCAACGGCCTTGCGCAAAGCCTCCGTCGCCAGCGTTCGCGCGTCATCGGGCTGTGCGCGCCGCGTTCGAGCAGCGCGCACTTCGGCGCACTCCTCGATGCGTTCGAGGACATCGCCGCGGATGAAGGCTACGAAGTCATGCAGGTGTTCAGTCGCCAGGACCGCGACATCGAGCTGCGCCGCGTGCGAGCGCTCATCGCTCGCAAGGTCGACGGCTTGATCGTGATCCCCTGCGCCGATCCGCGGCCGACGTTCGATCTCATCGCCGGTTCGGGCATTCCCTCGGTGATCGTCGACCGCGAGTTCGACGACGAGCGCTTCGACTACGTGACGCAGGACGACTTCGACGCGATGGGCGCAGCAACGCGCGCGCTCCTCGACCGCGGTCATCGCCGACTGCTCTACGTCCTGCGCTCTCCGGGCGTGGTCACGACCAAGCGGCGCATGGCAAGCTTTCGCGCCGCATGCGCGGAGGTTCGCGGCGCAAACGGCGAGATCATGGTGCGCGATCCGTCGGATGCCGCGTTCGCGGCGCAATTCCGTGCGATCATGTCGCGTCCCGACCGACCGACCGCCATCGTCGCAAGCAACAGTGCCGCAGCATTGATCATCCTGCGGGTGTTGCAGGCGACCGGCGTTGCGTGCCCCGACGAGGTTTCGCTCATCACCTTCGATGCGCCCGCGTGGGCCGAGGTGGTCGATCCGCCGCTTTCGGTGGTTCGTCCGCCGGCCGACCAGATCGCGCACAAGGCCTGGGAACTGCTGATGCGTCGCATGCGCCGTCCAACCCATCCCACCGAACGCGTGGCATTGCGCGCGATGCTCGAGCTGCGCGACTCGGTCGCGCCGGCGCAACCCGCCGCGCCGCCCGGCGTTCGCGCAGCGCATCGATGACCGTAACCGCCGGCTCGCGGCAGGCCACCGTGCCCCTGTCCGCGATCCTGATGATCTGCGGATCGGTGCTGTGCTTCACGGTGCTCGATTCCATCACCAAGTTCACCAGCCAGCTCTACCCGGTGCCGTTGCTGGTATGGGCACGCTACATCGTGCAACTGGTCATCGTGATGATCTGGTTGGGGCACCGCGCCGGCGCTCGGGTGTTCCGGACCCGCAATCTGCAGCTGCATCTGATCCGCGGCACGATGGTGCTCGCATCTTCGCTGGCGTTCGTGACCGCGTTGCGGTCTCTGCCGCTTGCCGAAGCGACGGCGCTGGTCTATTCGTCGCCCCTGCTGGTGGTCGTCATGGCATGGCTGTTCCTCAACGAGCGCGTGACCAGGCCTCGCATCGCGTTCGTCCTCGCAGGTGCGGCCGGCATGCTGCTCATCGTGCGACCGGGCACCGAAGTGTTCCAGGCCGCCGCGCTGTATGCGCTCGCCGCTGCCGCGTTCTACGCTGTCTACCAGATCCTCACGCGCAAGATGGCAGGCGAGGATCCGCGCTCGCTGCTGCTCTATCCTGCGGTGGTGGGCAGCGTGATCATGACCGGACTTGCACCCACCTTCGAGTGGCCGTCGACCATGCCGTGGCATCATGTCGCGCTGATCGTGGGAGGCGCCATGTGCGGAACGTTCGGCCACTTCCTGCTGATCAAGGCGTTCACCCGCGGACCCGCATCCGCGCTCACTCCGTACAACTACATGCAGCTCGTGTGGGCGACGCTCATCGGATGGGGCGTGTACGGATCGTTTCCGGACCCCTGGTCGCTCGCCGGCATGGCGGTGATTGCCGGCGCCGGCCTGCTCATCGCGCTCCAGGAGCAGCGCCGTCGCGCGCCGGCGCCGGTCCACGAATCCGTCGCGGTCGATTAGCGCCACGCATCGTCAACCGTCGGAGGAAGACATGGAAAAGCCACGCATCGGCTTCGTCGGCATCGGCCTGATGGGCCATGGCATCGCGAAGAACCTGGTGAGCAAGGGTTACCCGCTCACGCTGCGCGTGCATCGCAATCGCGAAGCGGCGCGCGACCTGCTCGCCCTCGGCGCGAAAGAGGTCGCCACCAACGCCGAGGTGGCGCGCGCCTCCGACATCGTGTTCCTGTGCGTGACCGGCGCGCCTCAGGTCGAGGAGGTCGTATTCGGACCCGAGGGCCTCGCCTCCGCCGCGCGTCCCGGAATGACCATCGTCGATACATCGACCAGCGAGCTGGGCACCACGACCAGGATGCGCGACGCGCTCGCCGCCAAGCAGGTGCGCTTCATCGATGCGCCGCTCGCGCGCACGCCGGTCGAGGCCGAGGCGGGTCGCCTGAACATCATGGTG
>DATKLH010000514.1:0-12434 GCA_035542515.1 Casimicrobiaceae bacterium | reverse complement strand
AACAGCCTCACCCCGCCGGACCCACCCAAGGAAGGCGTGAAGGGCGAACTGTGGGCCGTGCACGGCGGTGGTTTCTACCACAGCCAAAAATACATGGTCGCCCCGCCCGACCTGCCGGCGCACCTGCACTGGTTCAAATGGGAAGCCTACTCGACCTGGATATCGGGCTTCATCCTGTTCGTACTCGTCTACTGGTTGCAGGGCGACCGTTTTCTGGTCGACCGCAGCGTGGCGGACATCCCGGTTGCGACAGCGGTTATGATCAGCGCGGCGTTGCTCGTCGCGGGATGGCTGTTCTACGACCAGCTATGCAAGCGCCTTGGCTTCGATCACGAAGCGACTCTGGCGATCGCGCTCATCGTCTTCTTCGCGCTGGTTGCCTTCGGCCTCGCACACCGGTTCGGCGGTCGCGCGATGTACCTGCAGGTCGGCGCGATGCTCGGCACGATCATGGTCGCCAACGTTCGCTTCGTCATCATCCCGGGCCAGCGCAACATGGTGCGGGCCAAGGTGGAAGGGCGCCCACCCGATCCGGTCGAAGGACTGCGCGGCAAGCAGCGGTCGGTGCACAACAATTATTTCACCTTGCCGGTGCTGCTGACGATGATCAGTCCGCACTATCCGCTGCTGTACGCGCAACGGCATGCGTGGCTCGTTCTGATTGCGGCGCTGTTGCTTGCGGCATGGGTGCGGCACTTCTTCAACTTGCGTCATCGAGGCCGCACCGTCTGGGCGATTCCGCTGTCTGGAGCGGTCGGCGTGTTGCTGCTCGCGGTTGCCATCGCGCCCCCGCGTGCGCCGGCGAGCGAGGTGCCGCGCTATGAGGAGGTGCGCAACATCGTGAACGCTCGTTGCGTGCCCTGCCACGCCGCTGCGCCAACGCAACCCGGCTTCGCGTTTGCGCCCAAGGATGTCCGCCTCGATACACGCGAGGGCATCCGGATGCACCTCGCAGCGATTGCGCAACAAGCGGTGTTCACGCAGGCAATGCCGCTCGGCAACCTCACCGGCATGACGGACATGGAGCGCCTCCGGCTCGGTGCATGGATCTCGGCAGGCGCGCCCGAGCGCTGAACCGGATCGAGCCCGAAGTCGGGCCGTGGATGTGAAGTCTCAGGACGTTGTGGACGTGCGTCATGAACACATCGCATGCAAGAACAGGGGGGCCCGGCGACATCGTTCCTCCAGCGGCGGCCGGATGAAAGTCACTGGGTTCCCGCCTCCGCGGGAACGACGAATGCGTGGCATTCATGGCCGCTGGGGCAACGTCGGGAACCTGCGCGACTAGAACAACTCGTCCTGCACTGGTTGTCGGGGCGGTTCCTGGCGCGAAGGCTCGTCCCCCTCGCTATGATCCGATGCGGAGACATGGCTCTCCTCGATGCGCTCGATCAGGCTCGCGTCGTCGTTTTGCACGGCGTTCACGCGACGCGAAACCGGATAGGCCTGCATCGCATCGGAGGGGTAGGGCGCGAACAGGTCGTCCAGGTCGGTATTCGACGTATCGAGCCAGCGTTGATAGTGCTCTGGCGGCACGATGACGGGCATGCGGTCGTGCAGTGGGCGCAGCAGCTCGTTGCTCGCGGTGGTGAGGATGGTGCACGTGTCGAGCACCTCGCCTTCCGGTGAAAGCCAGCGCTCGTACAGACCCGCCATGCCGAACGGCTCGCCGCTTGCGAGCGCAATGCGCATCGGCTGCTTGCCGCGCGGCGTGGCCTTCCATTCGTAGAAGGCGTCGGCCGGGACCAGGCAGCGATGGCGATGGAACGCGTTGCGATACGCCGGCTTCATCACGATGGTCTCGCTGCGCGCGTTGATCATCCGGGTGCCGATCGAGGGATCCTTGGCCCAGCGCGGCACCAGTCCCCAGCGCATGCGCGCGAGCTCGCGCTCGCCGTGGGAGTTGATGCGCACGATCGGAATGTCGTCGGTCGGCGCGATGTTGTAGCGGGGCGCGAAATGCGGCGCATGCGCGACTCCGAACGCCAACGCGATCGCCGCGGGATGGGTGTGGAGCTCGTAGCGGCCGCACATGGCGCGTCAGCCTTCGCGGTGATCCACCGGCGGCTGATCGAGCAGCCGGCGGGCGGTCTTCGCGACCTGCTGCGTGTCCCAGTAGGCGTAGCCTGCGACGGCGGCCGCGCCGACCAGCGGAATCCAGCGACTCGCTGCGGTGCTCGCCATGCGCTGGGTGAGCGCCACGCCGACGCTGCCCAGCATGCCGCGCAGTGCGCTCGCGGACAGTTCGCGCACCACGAGGCGCTCGCCGGCGCGCACCGCGACGTCGCGCAACACCTGGCTCGCCGCATGGCGGAACAGGCAGTAGAGCATATGCGTCCGCGACAGCTCCGCGGTGCGTCCGTACAACGCGAAGATGTCGGCGACCATCTGGCGTTGCGTCTGCCAGATGAGGTAGAGGTCCGGCAGCACCGTCAGCAGGCCGAGCGGCCCGGGCGGCAGCGCGAGCGAGCCGCTCAACAGCGCGGCGTGGCGCGCAGCGCGTTGTGCGATCGCGGTTGCTTCGCGGTCGGGATGCGGGACCTGCGTCGTGCGCGGCGCCGGTACGTCGGCGATGACCCGCTCGATCACACCTGCCACGTCGGCGGTGGGGAGCGGGGTGGGCAGAGTCGAATCGGCCATGCCGGGAATCGCCATTGGATGCTTGCAGCAGTCTACATCGGGGCGTTGCGAGCGGACGCAATGCCGCCGGAACGCGCGGCGGGGACACTACAATGGAAGCAGGGCCGCAGGAAATAGGACATGGGCGATAGGTTGCACGGCGGCATACCGAGGGGGGAGCAACGATCTCGATCGAATGTGAGTAACGCCGGCCCTGCCTCGAACGGTCAGGCCCCGCCGCTGACCTCGTCCGCCGACCTGCAGGTACTCTAGGGCGGTGCGGAATCGCTCCGCCGCATCGGGTCGCCTGTTTCCACTCTGCCATTTCCTCTTTCCTCTTTTTCTTTCCTCTTTCCTCCCAACATGCGCCTCGCTCTCCTTGTGCATCTGCTCGGCGTCGTCTTCTGGGTCGGCGGCATGGCCTTCGCTCATGTCGCGCTGCGCCCTGCCGTCGCCGCGTGGGATCCACCCGCCCGTTTGCGCCTGCTGCACGCGGTGTTCGTCCGATTCATTCCGCTGGCCGGCATTGCCGTCGTCGCGATCCTGGTCAGCGGCGTGTGGATGATCGCGTTGCTCGGCGGCATGGACAAGGTGGCAGTGAACGTCCACGGCATGGCGACGCTTGGCGTGGTCATGATGATCATCTACGTCTACATCCTGCTGCGGCCCTATCGCGCGCTGCGTCAGGCCGTAGCGGCCGAAGCCTGGAAGCCGGCGGGCGAAGCCATGCGCACGATTCGCGTGCTGGTGACCGTGAACCTCGCGCTCGGCGTAATCGTCATCGCCATCGCAACCTTGCCCTGGTGGTAGCCGATGCGCATCGGTGTTCCGCGCGAGATCAAGGACGGCGAACGGCGCGTGGGCATGACGCCGTACGGCGTTGGTCGCCTGGTCGGCGCGGGCCATGCGGTCGTGGTCGAAGCGAACGCGGGGCGCGCAGTCGGGTTCTCGGACACGGACTTTGCGGCCGCGGGTGCGCGGATCGTTTCGGAACCGGCCGAGGCCTGGTCCGCGGAGGTGGTCGCCAAGGTCAAGGAAGTGCAGCCGCGCGAATACGCTCTGCTCGCGCCGTCCAGCCTCGTGCTCTGCTACGCGCAACTCAATCGCGACGCAGCGCTGACCGACGCGGTGCTGCGCGCTCGCGTGCGCATCCTCGCCTACGAGAACGTGCGCGCTGACGACGGGACACTGCCGCTGCTCAGCCCGATGTCGCGTATCGCGGGGCGGCTCGCGCCGCTGATCGCTGCGCAGCTGCTTGCCAGCGCAGACGGCGCGGGCGTCCTCATGACCGGCGTGGACGCGGTGGCGCCTGCGCGCGTGCTGGTGGTCGGTGCGGGCACCGTCGCGATCGAGGCGGCGCGTATCGCCGCGCGCATCGGATGCGAAGTCGGCGTGTTCTCGCGTGGCGCGACGCGCCTGCGCGCGCTCGCTCAAGCGCTCAGCGCGGCCGGCACGCCTGTGCAAACCGCGCGCATCGATGACTCGCCTGCGCGCTTCGCCGATGCTGTTGCCGAGGCCGACGTCGTCATCGGGGCGGTGCGTGACCCGGGCAAGCTTTCACCGAAGCTCATCTCGCACGACATGCTTGCGCGGATGCGCGCCGGCTCCGTGCTCATCGACGTCGGCATCGATCAGGGCGGCATTTCGCAGGCGTCGCGACAGACCGTATTGTCGGCGCCTGCATTCGTCGCGAGCGGCGTCGTGCACTACTGTGTTCCGAACATGCCGGCGCTGGTCGCGCGCACTGCGACGTTCGCACTCACCGCCGCAACGCTGCCTTGCATCGAACGGCTGGCGAATCTGGGCGTGGAGCGCGCGGTGGCAGACGATCCCGGTCTCGCTGCGGGCATCATGGTGTGGGACGGTGCGGTCGTGCATGCGGGTCTGGCATCGGACTGCCGTTTGCCGCTGCAAAGACCGCCATGGGTCTCTCGCCCCGAACTCTTGCGCACCCGCTGATGGCGGCCACCATGCGCGTGTTCGGATTCGCCGGCTGGTCGGGCAGCGGCAAGACCACACTCATCGAGCAACTGATCCCGCGCCTGGTTGCGCGCGGGCTCGTCGTGTCGCTGGTGAAGCACGCTCACCACAGCTTCGACATCGACAAGCCGGGCAAGGACTCGTATCGGCATCGTCACGCAGGCTGCACCGAGGTTCTGCTCACGTCGTCGGTCCGATGGGCATTGATGCATGAGCTGCGCGGCGCGCCCGAGCTCACCGTCGCGCAAGCGCTCGCATCGCTCGGTCCCTGCGATCTCGCCCTCGTGGAAGGATTCAAGGCGGCACGCATTCCGAAGCTCGAAATCTGGCGCCGCGAGCTTGGCAAGGCGCCCCTGCATCCGGACGATTCGTCGGTGCTCGGCATCGTGACCGACGATCCGGTCGCGCCGACGAGCGGCCTGCCGGTTTTCCCCTTCGGGGCGATTGACGAAATAGCCACGTTCATCCTCGCGCAAGCTCGCCCGGTACCGGGTTCCGATTGACTTGGCCCATGCCGCGGAGTAGCTTGAACTTGCCATCGGCAAAACGTTCCAAGCCATGCTGATGGCATGTCGCCGCGAAGGTTTGCGGCGTCAGCTCGGTCTCCCCGCTGGGCGCTTCGAATGCTATGAAGAAACAAGCGCTTGCCTATGTTTCCGCGGTTGCGCTCGCCCTTGGCGCGAGCGCGTTGGCGCACGCGCAGGTCGTCGCGCCGGCGGGCAATTCGACCAGCGGTTTCTACGGGGGCGTCGCGCTGCGCGATGCGGGCACCGACCGTCCGAGCTTCGGCATTCACCAACCCACGTCGCTGTGGGGCAAGTATTCGTTTCCCACCACCGATGACGCCGGCTCGCGCGCGTTGCTCGTCGGCGGTTATCGCTGGCAGAACGACCTCGCGCTGGAAGCATCGGTCGCAACGACGGATCGCTATGCGTTGCGACCGCATGATGTGTCCCACGGCGGGGTAGGGCTCTCGCTCCAGGCGCCCACGCCCGATGCCGGCTCCCGCAGCTTCCAGGCCGATCTGTACGGGAGCTGGTCGCCGCGTCCGAGCCTCTCGCTCTACAGCCGACTCGGCTACGCGCAGAATCCGTTGCCCAATTCGTACCTGTCCTTCAACACGCCCACGACCGATCCGCGCCGCACTCGCGAGGGTGTGAACTATGGGCTCGGGCTGCGCTACGACGTCAGCTCTGCGCTGGGACTCCGCCTCGAATACGCGCGGTTCGGCCGCTTTGCCGGAGAAGCTCCGAGCAGCGGCTTCCTGCCCGAGTCCGACCAGGTCCAGCTCGGGGTCCAGCTGCGCTTCTGATCCGGCCTCCCCGGGTCGGATCGCGGCCTCCGCGATCTTCACCAAGCGTTCAAGAGCTGCGCGGTATCATTGGTGCGTGAGCGGCGCGCGAATGCCCGCTCCATGCTGACATGCCCGATTCCGGCAAACCGACCCTGACCGTTCGGATGGTCTATCTCGCCCGACTGCGCGAGGCGTTCGGCCATTCCGGGGAGTCGCTCGCGTTCACCGCCCCCGGGCGCATTACCGTCTCGAGCTTGCTCGCGCGGCTGCGCGAACGGGGCGCACCGTGGGCAACCGAGCTCGCGGCCGGTCGCGCCGTGCGCGTCGCAGTCAACCACGCCATCGCCACCGACGACACGCCGGTACGGGACGGTGACGAGGTTGCACTGTTTCCGCCAGTCACCGGCGGTTAGCGGGGCGCCATGCCGGTCCGAGTGCAAACCGAGGACTTCGACGTCGGTCGCGAGATCGCGCACCTGCGCGCGGCCGCACGCGACGTAGGCGCGGTCGCGACGTTCGTCGGAACCGTTCGCGACATCAACGATGACGCCACCGTCACCGCGCTCACACTCGAGCACTATCCGGGGATGACCGAGCGGGCGCTCGAAGACATCGTGGCCGAAGGCCGCCAGCGCTTCGACGTGCACGACATCACGGTGATCCACCGCGTCGGCGATCTTCATCCCGGCGATCAGATCGTGCTCGTCGCCGTGACCAGCAGGCATCGCGGCGATGCGTTCGACGCATGCCGCTTCGTCATGGATTACCTCAAGACGCGCGCGCCGTTCTGGAAGAAGGAAACCACGCCGGCCGGCACGCGCTGGGTCGAAGCTCGCACGAGCGACGACGACGCCGCGGCGCGGTGGAGCGATTCGCGCTGAGGCGCCCGCGATGACGCGTCGCGAATGGCGATGGACGCGCCTGCGCCGGCCGCGCTGATCGGGCTCGACTGGGGCACCACCAGCGCGCGCGCCTATCGCTTCGGTCGCGAGGGCAACGTGCTGGGCGAACGCTCGGGGCCGCTCGGCATCCAGCAGGTACGCGACGGTCGTTTCGCGGAAGCGCTGACCGGGTTGCTCGGACCGTGGGCCGACGACGCGGTGCCGCGCATCGCGTGCGGCATGATCGGCAGCCGACAGGGATGGGTCGAGGCCGCATATGTGCAATGCCCTGCGGACCTGCGCACGCTCGCCGATCGTCTCGCTCGCGTGGAGAGCGGCCGACTCGCGATCGTGCCGGGTGTCAGCACGCGTGACGAGCACGCGATCCCCGACGTCATCCGCGGCGAAGAGACGCAGTTGCTCGGCGCGCTCGCGCCCGACTCCGCCGATGTGCTTGCTGTCCTGCCGGGGACGCACAGCAAGTGGGCGCACGTTGCGCGCGGCCGGCTCATCGATTTCCGTACCTACATGACCGGCGAGATCTACGCGGTGATGCTCGAGCACAGCATCCTCGGGCGTCTTGCACAAGCGCGAGCGGACACCAGCGGCGAAGCTGCGCGAGGGTTCATGCGCGGAGTCGAGCGTGGCCTCGCGTCCGGCGCGCTGGCGCACGACCTCTTCGGCGCGCGCACGCTCGCCTTGCATGGCGAGCTCGCCAACCATGAAGTGGCCGACTGGTTGTCGGGATTGCTCATCGGTCGCGAAATCGCCGATGCGCGTCGTTGGGCCACCGCGCGCGGGCTCGACGGCGCGCCGGTTCACGTCGTTGGGACGGCCGCGCTTGCGGCGCGCTACGCTAGCGGCCTGCAATGCGCCGGATGGCCGATCGCCGATACTCCGTCGGATGCGGCCGCGCGCGGATTGTGGCGCATTGCTGTCGCCGCGAACCTGGTGGATGGCGCATCGAGATGAAGCTCGCGACAACCCTGGGTGAGTACCTCGCTCCATTGCCATTGGTCGCGGTGCTCCGGGGAATTACGCGCGACGAGGTCGACGGCGTTGCGTCGGTGCTTGTCGCCGAGGGCTTTCGCATCCTCGAGATTCCGCTCAACTCACCCGAGCCATTTGCTTCGATCCGCGTGCTCGCCAACGCGCATGGCTCGACCTGCCTGGTGGGCGCAGGGACGGTGCTCGAAGTGGCGGATGTCCAGGGCGTCGCCGATGCCGGGGGGCGTCTGATCGTGATGCCGCACTGCGATGTCGCGGTTGTCCAGGAAGCCAAGCGCCTGGGGCTTATCTGCCTGCCGGGCGTGGCAACGCCCAGCGAAGCGTTCGCAGCGCTGCGCGCGGGAGCCGACGCGGTCAAGATGTTTCCCGCCGAGGCGTTGCCGCCGGCCGCGGTGAAGGCCTGGCGCGCGGTGCTTCCAAGACACACCGCGATATTCCCCGTCGGCGGCATCAAGCCCGAATCGCTGGCCGCCTACTGGGCTGCCGGCGCCACCGGGTTCGGAACCGGATCCAACCTCTATCAACCGGGCATGTCGCTCGACCAGGTGCGTCGTGCTGCACAGGCCTATGCGGCGGCGTTTCGAGCGCTGCCGGCGCGCGCGGACAGCTAGGCTTGCGATTTCCTGGCGGCGCCGTTGAAGCGTATGCTCGCGCTGGCCGGCTGACGCTCCTGGGGTGTCGCGCAGGAGTGCGAGCGAACGACAGCGCAGCGGCATCGCTCCACAAAAGGGCGTCATAGATCGATGCTGACGGGCAGCTTCCGATCGGACCTGTTCAGCGGCAAGGTGGCATTGGTCGTTGGCGGCACCAGTGGCATCGGCGCGGCGATCGGCAACGCGCTGGCGCAGACCGGCGCGGTGGTCACCGTGACCGGCGCGACGCGTGCCGAGGTCGATGGAGCGCGTGCAAGGCCCGATTTCGCCGTGCGCGATGCGGTTGCCCTCGACGTTCGCGAAGAGGCTGCCGTGCGCGGCCTGATCGCGGATTTGCCGCGTCTCGACATGCTGGTCAATTGCGCGGGCGTGATTCAGCGCGGCAGGGAGCATGATCCGGCGGTGTTCGACGAAGTGGTGGCGATCAATCTGAGCGGAACGATGCGTTGTTGCGCAGCCGCGCGCGAAAAGCTCGCTGCATGCGGAAGCGAAGGCGGCGGAGCGATCGTCAACATCGCATCGATGCTTTCGTTCTTTGGGGGCGGCCTGGTGCCCGCGTACAGCGCGAGCAAGGGCGGTGTCGCGCAACTTACCAAGTCGCTCGCGATCGCCTACGCGCCGGATGGTATTCGCGTCAACGCGCTTGCGCCTGGCTGGGTGCGCACGGCGCTGACGCGGCCGCTGCAGGAGGATGCGCAGCGCAACGCCGCCATCCTCGCACGCACGCCGCTGGGTCGCTGGGCCGAGCCCGACGACGTCGCGGGTGCTGCGCTGTTCCTTTGCTCCCCTGCGGCAAGTTTCGTCACGGGTGTGGTGCTTCCCGTCGACGGCGGCTATCTCGCGGCGTGATCCGCCGCGAAATTCTTTGCAACGGACTCCGGGAGGCGACATGGCGCTAACCACCGCGATTCGGCATCTCAAGCGCGGCGACTGGCAGAAGGCGCACGCGATCGTGCAAAGCGACGAGTCGGAGCTCGGATGCTGGGCGCACGGCATCGTGCACATGCTCGAAGGCGACATCGGCAATGCACGCTACTGGTATCGCAAGGCCGGACGCGCCTTCCCGCGCGGCCTCGACAGTGCGGCGGAGATCGACGCGCTTGCGCTCGCCGCGAAGAGTCCCGTGCCGGCGGACGACAGCGCGAAGCCGCGCGCCGCGCCGCCGCGTGCGGCGAGCCGCTCATCGTCGCGATGACCGCTGCACAGGTCGCCACCAGTGCAGGTATCCAGCCCGAGCTGGCGCTCGCCGCGATTCCCGCGGACGAGCGCGTGTGGGTTCCGCAGGCCGATGCGGTCTGGTTCCGGCCGCTGCTGCTCAACACGGTGACCGGGGGCTGGTGCAATCTGCTTCGCGTGCGGCGCAGCGGCGTGCTGCATCGGCATCGTCATCCGATGGCGGTCGTCGGCCTGGTGATCAGGGGCCGCTGGAAGTACCTCGAGCACGAATGGACGGCGGAGGAGGGCAGCTTCGTCTACGAGCCGCCCGGGGAAATCCACACGCTCACCGTTCCCGCCGATTGCCCGGAGATGATCACGTTCTTCAACATCGCGGGCGCGATGATCTATCTCGACGAGCGCGGCACGCAGGTCGGCTACGAAGACGTCTGGAGCAAGATCGAGATGTGTCGTGCGCATTACGCGAGGGTGGGGCTCGGCGCCAGCTACGTCGATCAGTTCGTACGCTAGCGGTCGCGATCGCGGTTGGTGTAGCGCCGATCCACGCGGTCGTCCGGCCTCGTTCAGAATGTCACAGCATGGCGTCGCATCGGCGACGCGCGGGAGAGCGCATGTCGTGGGGTGGGTTGTTTGCCGTCGGCGCCGGCGCCGCGATCGGAGCATGGTTGCGGTGGTGGCTCGGCATTCTGCTCAATCCGTTGTTCCCGACGCTGCCGCTCGGCACGCTTGCCGCCAACCTCGGAGGTGGCCTGATGATGGGCGTGGCCATGGAAGTGATCACGCGACATACGGTCGTGCCGCCCGAGATGAGACTGCTTCTGACCACCGGTTTTCTCGGCGGGCTGACGACGTTCTCGACGTTCTCGGCGGAGATGACCACGCTACTCCTGCGGCGCGAATGGTTGTGGACGGTGCTGGGCATCGGCGTGCACGTCGCGGGATCGATCGTCCTCACCGTCGCGGGCATCCTGCTCGCGCGCAGTCTTTATGCATGGAGTGCGCCATGAAGGGAACGCTGCTGCGCTTCTACGTGCACGAGAATCGCAAGCACGGGCACATGCTGCTCTACGAATGGTTGCTGGACAAGGCGCGCAAGCTCGGTGTGCACGGCGGCTCGGCGTTTCGAGCGATCGCAGGTTACGGCCGGCACGGCGTGCTGCACGAAGAGCACTTCTTCGAGCTCTCGGGTGAGCTCACCGTGCAGATCGATTTCGCGGTCACCGATGCCGAAGCCGACGCACTGTTCGGCCTGATCGAGCGCGAAGGCATCGACATCTTCTACGCGAGCATGCCCATCGAGTTCGGCACGTTGCCACGCGATCCACGCTCCCGCGTGTAAGCGCCCCGTCCCCCGAACCTCTTCCCTTCCTAGCGCAGTCGAGGCGATCCGGCGTCGCGTCCGCTCGCGCGGGCCGTCTCACGGCGCTGTCGAGAATTGCGCAGACGTTTGCGCCCGCGACATGCCAGCATCGTCATATTGCTTTGTGCTCGCTCCCTGTTCGCGGCGGGCCGGGTCGGCATTCGCGCATATTCGTTCGCCGCGCTACGCAACGGTACACCTGCGGTTCGGACGCCCGTGCTCCGGAGCGATCCTGTCAGGAGGACGACTACGTGGTGTGGTACGCCCCGTCGCTCGGGGTGATGGTGCGACAGCAGAAGCGCTCGTCCTGGATGCAGAAGGGCTATCGCAACCAGGGTGCGAACTTCGGGCAGCAGACTGTCTACGAGTTCGTTTCGTACACCCGCGGCAAATGACCACGGGGTGCCGGTAAAGCCGCCGCGGTCATTTGCTCTCCATTGCGTCGCGTCGCGACGCGACCTGCGCGAGCTCCGGATCGACTCCA
This sequence comes from Casimicrobiaceae bacterium, assembly GCA_035542515.1. GTDB lineage: Bacteria > Pseudomonadota > Gammaproteobacteria > Burkholderiales > Casimicrobiaceae > VBCG01. The sequence goes on along the minus strand of DATKLH010000514.1, from coordinate 979 downwards.
GCGATGATGCGATCCGCGGACCGAGCCCCGGCTTCGTGCGCGGATCGGACAGCGGCCGGCATCAGGAGGTCGGCGTGTAGAGTGCGACGCACACAGCCTTCCGGCATCCGGCATCGTGAATCTGCTATCGTCGCGACCGCTGGCACGGCTGTCGGTCGAATTCCATAGAGGGCACGCCCATGCTCCAGATCGTCAATCCCGTTGTCGTGGGCGGCGGGGTTGCCGTCACGATGTTCTTCGGCATCATGATCGCGCTCATCAGCGGGCGACGTGTGGGACAGCGTGCGATCGCACGCGATGGTGCGACGCTCGCCAACGTGAGCTCGCTTGAAGCCGCGGTATTCGCGCTGCTCGGTCTGCTCATCGCCTTCACCTTCTCGGGCGCCCTGTCGCGATTCGATGCGCGCCGCGCGCAGGCCGTCGACGAGGCGAATGCGATCGGCACCGCTTACCTGCGCATCGACCTCCTCCCGTCGTCGGCGCAGCAGCCTCTGCGCGATACTCTGAAGAGTTACGTCGATGCGCGAATCGCAACCTACCGGGCACTGCCGGATATCGCCGCTTCGCGTGCGCACCTCCAGCGTTCGCAAGAGATTCAGTCCGAACTGTGGTCGCGTGCGGTGACGGCGGTTCACCTGCCGGAAACGCGCCCGGGAACCAACGTCCTGCTGATACCCGCACTCAACCAGATGTTCGACATCAGCAGCACACGCATCGCAGCGACGCAGATCCATCCCCCGCTGGTCATTTACGCCATGCTGGTCGGACTCGCGCTCGCGTCGGGATTGCTTGCGGGCTATCAAACCGCCGGCGAGCGCGGCTACGACTGGCTTCACAAGATCGGCTTCGCGGGAGTGGTCGCCTTCACCGTCTACGTCATTCTCGACCTCGAATACCCACGCCTGGGTTTCATCCGGCTCGATGCGATCGATGCGCTCCTGGTCGATGTTCGGGCGGGCATGCGCTGACTCCGGCGCCG
>DATKLH010000513.1:0-15600 GCA_035542515.1 Casimicrobiaceae bacterium | reverse complement strand
GGCGTCGAGGTGCGCGTCCCGGCGAGTCGGTCATGGAGCGTGGGCGAGCGTGCGTTCCTGGTGTTGCGGCCCGAATGCCTGCGCGTGGGTTCGCGCGCCGCAGCGTGCGCGAACCGCCTGCACGGCGTGGTCGAGCGGGTGATCTATGTCGGCGACGTCTCCCGCGTGCTCGTCAATGTGCAAGGCGGGCAGACGTTGACGGCGAAATTGCAGAACAGCGGCGAAGCGAAGAGCGTGGAGGTCGGCGAGTCGGTGACCGTGGGTTGGGATTCGGAGGCCACCTGGCTCGTGAGCGACGCGACCGCAGGCACAGAGCCGGCTGCACATGGAGCAGCGGAATGAACGACGATCGCGCGGCCGCCTTGCAGGCACAAGCGCAAGCAAGCGGAACGCAGAGCGCGCAAGGCTGTACGCAGCGACTTGCCGAGTTCTGCTGTGAGCTCGATTACTCGCGACTGCCCGACGACGTCATCGAGAAGACCAAGCTATGCGTTCTCGACAGCATCGCGACCATGTTGTCGGGCGCCACGACGACGCTGGGTGCCAGCGCGTTTCGTGCAGGCGCGCGCTTCGACTCCGCGCCCATCGCGACGGTGCTCGGGTTCGGCGAGCGTGTTTCGCCGCCGTCCGCCGCGCTGGTGAACGGGACCCTTGCCGAGATTTTCGAGCTGCAGGATGGTTGGCGGTTCGGCAACAACCATCCCTGCGTGGTGATCCCGGCCGCGCTCGCGGTCGGTGAATGGAAGGGCACGAGCGGGAAGGCGCTGATCGAAGCGGTGGTCGCAGGTTACGAGGTGACCAACCGGCTGGCGTGGGCAGTGCATCCCCATCACCTCGCGCGCGGCTATCTCCCCACCGGTACCGCCGGCACCTGCGGCAGTGCCGCTGCGGCGGGTCGTCTGATGGGCCTGGACGTGAGCCGCATGGTCGATGCACTCGGCGTCGCGGGCTTCATCCTGCCCGTTTCGACCGCGGAGAACCTGTGGTGCGGATATTCGGCGAAGCCACTGCACTCCGGGTATGCCGCGAAGCTCGGCATCGAAGCGGCGTTGATGGCCGAGCAGGGTTTCGCGGGCTGCCCGATCGAAGGTTCGCCGCAGCGCGGACGCGGGTTTCTCGCGATTACCACCGGCGAGGTGCGCTTCGAGCGCATCGTCGACCGGCTCGGCGAGTACTACACGGTGCGCGATGTGTATTTCAAGGCGTTCCCGGCGTGTCGCCATGTGCACGGCACCGCCGAGGCGACGCTCGACATCGCGCGGTCGCGTCGCATCGATCCGCGCGATATCGAGCGCGTCGATGTCTTCACCTATTCGTTGTCGGCGTCGCTGCTCAATCGCTACACCGATGCGGAAAGCTCGATGATCGCCGCGCAGTTCAGCATTCCCTACGTTGCCGCGGCCGCGCTCGTCGACGGCGCACTGGGCACCGAGCAGTTCCTGGATCGCCGCATTCACGATCCGCGCATCATCGAGCTCGCGCGCAAGGTCCGTGTCGCCGCGGATGCCGAGATCGACGCGCGCTATCCGCAGGTGACTCCGACACGAGTCGAGGTGCGACTGGCGAGCGGCGAGGTGCTGCGTAGCCAGGTCGACATGCCCAAGGGCGATCCACGCACGCCGATGTCGCAGCAGGAGTTGTTCGACAAGTTCGATCACCTCGCCGGCCTTGCCTACGAGCCTGCGCGCGTGGCGCAGATCAGGGACACCGTGATGCAACTGGAACGTGAAGCAGACCTCTCGCGCCTGTTCGAGTTGCTCGGCGCGCCGGCGAAGCGAAGCGGGGGAGCGCAGGCATGAGCGAGCCCAAGCCGCTGTACGAAGCCAAGCCCGGCATGCCGCTGTACGTGGATCGCGCGCTGTATTCGCGCTTGCGCGACCGCGTCGACTTGCGCGAGCGGCGCGAGCACATCGTCGTGCCGCGTCGCACCGGGCGCGCGTGGCAGGTGCTCGCCGGTGAGATCTGCCGCGTGTCGCTTCCCGAGGGTCCGCAGGTCGCCGACCTCGACATCTGGAACCTGCACAATCCGCGCGAGCATTTCTGGTCGGGCCGCACCAAGCAGCTGCATTCGGCGCACATGACCACGTTCGACCGCTTCTGGTCATGCCTCCCTTTCTTGCGCCCGCTGGCAACCGTGGTGGACGAAACGGTTCGCTACGGCGTCGACGCGGATGGCGCCGGATGCCACGACCTGCTCGGCACACGCTGCGACCCCTACGTGCACAAGCTGCTCAGCGGCGAGTCGTTCGACCTCTGCTGCCATTCGAACCTCACGCGCGCGGTGATTCCGTTCGGTCTCACCGAGTACGACATCCACGACAACCTCAACATGTTCCAGGTCACGGGGCTTACGCGCGACGGCCGCTATTTCGCCAAGGCGTCGCCGGCGAAAAAGGGCGACCATTTCGAGTTCCTCGCGGAGACCGACCTGCTGTGCGCGATCTCCGCATGCCCGCACGGCGACCTGTCGGTGCCCATGTGGGGTCCGAACGCCGGCGACCCGGAGAAGACCTGCCGCCCGCTCGCAATCGACATCTACCGCCTTGCGCCGGAGCTGCTCGAAGGCTGGTCGCCGTCGCATGCAGTCGACTACACCGGTGCACACGGTCTGCAGTATCCCGAGCGCGACGCACAGCGCGCCTCGGTTGCGACGCGAGGTGCATGATGCCGCTTGATCGATCGTCAAACCGCGCGGCGCGCTCGATGTCGCCGGCCCAGGCCGAGCGCGGTCGCATTCGTGCGCGCGAGCACAAGGAGCACACCGCGGGTCTCGCCGACGGATTCGTCCAGGCCAACATCTGCATCCTGCCCAAGGCCTGGGCCGACGAGTTCCTGCTGTATTGCCAGCGCAATCCCAAGCCGTGCCCGCTGCTGTCGGCTTCCGACTTGGGCGATCCGATGCTTCCCGAGCTCGGAAGCGATATCGACATCCGCACCGACGTTCCCGCGTACTGCGTGTTCCGGGATGGGGTGCTGGTGGAAGAAGTCGACGAGATCACGCATCTTTGGCGCGACGACCTCGTGACCTTCGCGCTCGGCTGTTCATTCTCGTTCGAATCCGCACTGCTCGAAGCGGGCATCCCGCTCAAGCACATCGACCGCGGGCAGAGTGTGTCGATGTACGTGACCAACGTCGAAACTGCGCGGGCAGGGCGCTTCCACGGCAAGCTCGTGGTGTCGATGCGTCCGCTCAATGCCGCGAACGCGATTCGCGCCGTGCAGATCACTTCGCGCTTTCCGCGGGTGCACGGCGCGCCCGTGCACCTGGGCGATCCGTCGCTGATCGGCATCGAGGACCTGGGCAAGCCCTACCTCGGTATCGGAACCACCGACGTGGCCGACGACGAGCTGCCGGTTTTCTGGGCCTGTGGCGTGACGCCGCATTCCGCCATCCAGGCGGCGCGCCCGCCGTTGTGCATCACGCACAAGCCAGGGCACATGCTGATCACCGATCTGCTCAATACGACCCTCGCGTCGTTCTGAACATGAGCGAACCCGACCTGGTCGCTACCGCCACCGCCGCGTGCAGCGGCTCATGGGCGCGGCTTGCATCGCGCCAAGCTCATGGCTGACGCTTCGGGGCCCAGGGCCGGCGACTCCAGCATGGCGGTGCATGCCTACGCCGCCATCAAGAAGCGCATCCTCGACTTCCGTTATGTGCCCGGAGAACGATTGTCGGAGGCGCAACTCGCCAAGGAGCTGGGACTCGGGCGCTCGCCGATCCGTACCGCGCTCGCCAAGCTGAAGAGCGACGGCTGGATCGCGGTCAGCCCGCAGAGCGGGACCTATGTGAAGTCGCTCAGCGACGCCGAGATCGCCGACCTCGTCGATCTGCGCCTGTTGCTCGAGACGCACGTCACCGAGCTGGCCGCACAGCGCATCGGCGAGGAGGAGCTGCGCAGGCTGCGTCGTGCCTTCGTCGCGTTCTGTCCACGCGGCGTCGCCAACTTGAGCGAGCGCGCGTTCGACGACTTCAACGAGTTCGATGCGCTGTTCCACGCGACGCTGTACCGCGCCGCGGGTAACGCGCTGATCACCGAGATCCTCGCCAACCTCCTCGACAAGGTGCAATGGCTCAAGACGTCGACGCGTCCCTCCGCGGCACGGATCCGTTCGGGCTACACCGAGCTGCGGCGCATCCTCGACGCGCTCGAAGCCCGCGAGCCCAAGCTCGCGGCGATGCGCATGCGCGAGCACATCAGCAACGCGGCGAACTTCTCCGCGCAGACACGCCCGCACTGGCGCAGCAACGGTGCGGTCGCCGCGACGGCCAGCAAGATGGCCGGCGTGCGGCGCGGCAGTCGCCGGGCGGCTTAGCGACGGTTGATCGCCGAAGGGTATCGAGCTATCATGTCAACTAGTCGACTAGTTCTGCAGCGGCGACCGGCGCCCTGCGCGAGCACCCGGCCCCGTCGATGCGCGGCGGACCCCTGCGCCAGGCCGAACGCGCCAGTGTCGACGCGTATTCCGCAATGCCATCCCATGGAGACCTACCGATGACGACCGGCATGTTTTCGCCGCATCACTATGCGGCCACGCGGCTGCCGCTCCACCAGGCCTCGACGCTGCCGGGCTGGTGCTACGTCTCCGAGGAGTGGCACGCGCGCGAAATGGAAGGTCTGTTCCGCAGGGACTGGTTGTGCGTGGGGCGAGTCGACCAGATTCCCAATCCCGGCGACTTCTTTTGCATCGAGCTCCTGCGCCAGCCGCTGATCGCGGTGCGTGACGAGAAGAACCAGGTGCGCGTGCACTCCGCGATCTGCCGCCATCGCGGCGCGATCGTCGCCGAAGGGGCCGGACGCTGCCGCGCCTTCGTGTGTCCGTATCACAGCTGGACCTATTCGCTGTCCGGTGCTCTGGTGAGCACGCCCGGGTCGCCTCCCCCGATGGCCGGCGCCGAAGGCTTCGCGACCTCCGACTACGGACTCACCCCGGTGCGATCGGAGGTGTGGGGCGGGTTCATCTTCGTGACGTTCAACGCGAATGCCGAGCCGCTGGTCGCCTGGCTGGGCGATCTGCCCGCGTTCCTCGCCGGCTACGACCTGGAGAACATGCAGTGGACCCACCGCGACGAGTACGTCGTGGACTGCAACTGGAAGGTGTGGCTCGAAAACGCGTTCGAGAACTATCACGCGATGACCATCCATCGCAAGCACATGGATCCGTCGAAGCCGCAGAACTGGCGCTTCGAGCGCACGCGCGGGCCGTGGGAAGCGATGTTCAGCAAGCGCAGCATCGTCGCCTATTCGGGACTTCCCGAGATTCCCGGGCTCGACCCGGCGAAGGCGGCGGGACTGTTCCACATCTGGATCCAGCCGAGCGTGCAGATCATCCTCACCTCGTCGTACATGAAGTTCAGGCAGTACCTGCCCGAAGGTCCACAGAAGCTGCGCCTGTACGAGAACTGGACCTTTCCCAAGAGCACGGTCGCGCGACCCGACTTCGGCGACATCGTGGGCCCCGCGTACTACGAGAAGTATTCGCAGATCGTGCGCGAGGACCTGGCGATCAATCCCAACGTGCAGAAGGGCATGGCGTCGGGCGCTTTCCGTCCCGGCCGCTATTCGCCCGAGGAGTACATCGTGCATCGCGTCGCCAATCGGGTGCTCGACCGCGTGATCGGACCCGATGACGCCGCGTCGCGCGCGTTGCGCGAAGGCGAGCCGGCGGTCACTGCGGAGGCGACATGATGCGGTTGGGCCACAGCGCGTTTGGGACAGGATTTGGTCGCCAGCCGGTGGGCGTCGCATCGATGCTTCGAAGCGACGGCTCGAACGGAGATCGGACATGAGTGCGGCGAGCCAGGGCGGCACTACAGGATCGCGCGGCTCCGATCAGCTGTTCCACGTGCATGTGGAAAACGCACGCTCGCTGATGCCGGTATTCATCGTCCGGCCCGATCAATACGACAAGGCGCTCGCGCGCCACCCTGACGTCGCATCGCGCATCCGGACCACCTGGGGGTTCGACCTGGAGAGCTACCCCGAGCACGCGCGCACCGCCGATGCGATGATCACCTACCGCTTCCCGCACAAGAGCCTGGGCAGCGATGCGCCGCGGCTCAAGCTCTTGCAGATCCTGGGCGCCGGCGTCGATTACCTGCTTCCGCTCGATTGGGTGCCCTCGGGCGTGACCATGCTGACCAACAGCGGTGCGCATGTGCCCAAGGCGGCGCAGTCGGCGTTGATGGCGCTGTTGATGCTCAACGCGCAACTGCCGCAGCTCAAGGAAAGCCAGAAGCGCCATGAATGGAATCGCATCTTCACCACCACGCTCGCCGGCAAGACGCTGCTGATTGTCGGGGTCGGTCGTATCGGGGGCGGTGCCGCGGAGCACGCGAAGGCCTTCGGCATGCGCGTTCTCGGCATTCGCAAGAGTCGTGCTGCGCATCCTGCGGTGGAGCAGATGCATGGACCCGAAGCGCTGCACGCGTTGCTGCCGCAAGCCGATTTCGTCCTCGCCAACCTCGCGCTTACGCCCGAGACGCGCTTCGTGTTCGGTGAGCGGGAATTCGCGTTGATGAAGCGCGGCGCGGGATTCATCAACATGTCGCGCGGCGGATTGGTCGATCCGGCCGCGCTCGATGCCGCCTTGCGCTCCGGTCAACTCGGCGGGGCGATCATCGACGTGACCTACCCCGAGCCGCCGCCGAAGGACTGGCCCTACTGGGACACGCCCAACCTGATCATCACGCCGCACGTGCTCTCCGACGATCTCGACGAGTACGTTCCGCGAACGCTCGACCTGTTCTTCGACAACGTCCGGCGCTTGTTCAACGGGCAGCCGCTGACCAACGTGGTCGATCTCGCGCGGCAGTACTGACCCGTTGCGGTCGATCCGGCGAGCAGCAGCGCCGGGCGGTTGCAAAACAGCACGACGGGCCGCATCCCGATGAACCGTTGCCGCCTATGAGCACGAACACTGCGCAGGAGTGGCGACGCGTTCGCGTCCTGGCGGTGCGGGACGTCGCGATCGACGTACGCGCGTTCGACCTCGCCGCCGCGGACGGGCGGCCGCTGCCGAGCTACACCGCGGGTGCGCACATCGACGTGCACGTGCCGGCGGGCATGGTTCGTCAGTATTCGTTGTGCGGGGACCTCCGCGCGACCGACCGGTATGTCATCGCGGTGAAGAAGGAGCCGGTGAGCCGCGGTGGATCGCTCAGCATGCACGAGGATGTCGAAGTGGACAGCGTGCTTGCGATCGGCACGCCGCGCAACTACTTCGCATTGGCGAGCGATGCCGCGCCGAGCCTGTTGATTGCAGGTGGCATCGGCATCACCCCGATCTACGCCATGGCTCAATCGCTTGCGGCAGAGGGTCGCGACTTCGCGTTGCACTACTGCGCGCGCTCGGAGGCTCATGCTGCGTTCCACGCCGAGCTGCAGGCGCTGGCGCCCGGTCGCCTGGTCACGCATTTCAGCGAGGTGCCGGTGTTGAACGTCGCGGGACTGCTCGCCGCGCAGCCCGCGCAGACCCACGTGTACTGCTGCGGCCCCGTTGGCCTCATGGCGGCGGTCAAGGACGCGGCCTCGCACTGGGAAACCTCGCGCGTGCATTTCGAATGGTTCGCGGCGCCCGCGGTGGACCGCAGTCACGACGGCTCGTTCGAAATCGAATTGAAGCGCTCCGGCAGGGTTCTGAACGTTCCGGCGGACCGCACGATCCTGCAAGTGTTGCGCGACAACGGCATCGATGCCGCGAGCTCGTGCGAGGAGGGCGTGTGCGGCACGTGCGAGACCGCGCTCCTCGAAGGCGCAGCGGACCACCGCGACCTGCTCCTCACGCCCGAGGAGCGCGCAAGCAACCGAACGATCATGATCTGCTGCTCGCGGGCACGCTCGAGTCGACTGGTGCTCGATCTTTGAGATAACGTAGCGCCGTCTTCGCCATTCGCATACGCGGAGGAAAGGTGAACAACCCAGCCACCGATGCCGTCGCGCTCACGCGCGAGCTGATCCGATTCGACACCGTGAACCCGCCCGGGCAGGAACGACGTTGCGCCGAGTATCTTGCCGAGCTGCTGCACGGCGCAGGCTTCGAAATCTCGTTGCGCGAGCTGAGTCCGGATCGCTGCAACCTGATCGCGACGCCGCCACGTGCGCCGGCTGGTGCGCCGATCGTGTTCACCGGACATATCGACGTGGTTCCGCTGGGCACGCGCGCGTGGAAGTACGAGCCGTTTGCCGCCGAACTGATCGACGGGCGTGTCCACGGGCGCGGGTCCAGCGACATGAAGAGCGGCGTCGCAGCGTTCGTGTGCGCTGCGTTGCAGACTGCGCGAGATGCCACGCCGCCAAACGTGAAGCTGGTCATCACCGCCGGCGAGGAAACCGGATGCTCGGGCGCGGCGGCGTTGGTCGCCGAGGGAGGCGTCGGTCCCGCGGCGGCGATGGTGGTCGGCGAGCCTACCGCGAACGCCGTATGCGCCGGGCACAAGGGTGCGCTGTGGCTCACGGCGGTCACCACCGGTGTGACGGCGCACGGTTCGATGCCCGAGCGCGGTGTGAATGCGATCTACAAGGCGGCTCGCGTGGTCGGCCGGCTCGAATCGTACGCATTCGACGCCGCACCTCATGCCGCCCTCGGGCGAGCGACCCTGAGCGTCAACACCATCCACGGCGGCATCAACATCAACTCGGTGCCCGATCGCACCGAGATCGGCATCGACATCCGCACGGTTCCTTCGGTCGATCACGCGGCGCTGCGGCAGGCGCTGCAGGAGCGCGTCGGCGACGACGCACGCATCGAGGCGTTCCTCGACCTTCCCGGCATCTGGACTTCGCCCGAGCTCGACTGGGTGAAGCGCGTGACAGGCATCGCGTCGGAAGTGACTGGCGCGGCGCTGACGCCCGGCGCCGCGACGTATTTCACCGACGCATCGGTGCTCGCACCCGCGATGGGCCAACCCAGCACGGTGATCCTCGGTCCCGGCGAACCGGGCCAGGCGCACCAGACCGACGAATGGTGCAGCGCTGCGCGCATCGGCGAGGCGGTCGACATCTACGCGCGCATCATGCGCGACTGGGCTCATCGCCACGCGGATCGTTGAAGCGCCGCAACGGCGCAGCGCCCAGCCCGGCATCGCCCGCCGTCATCGGCCCGAGTTGCAGTTTGGGCCCCATGTAGTATAAAGCGACAACAAGTATGAGCCCCGTTGCCGCCCTGCACTCGTTGTCCGGCGCTCGCCCGACCGGCACGCGCGCGATCGCAGCGGATGCGTCGCACGCGCGTCCGCGCTTCATCTCGCCACGCGAGGTCGATCCGGATGCCTGCGGCGAACGGTGATTCCGCGGCGGCCGCGGTGGCTATCGATCATGTCGACAAGTGGTTCGGATCGCACCAGGTGCTCAAGCAGGTCACGCTGAGCGTTGCGCGCGGGGAAGTCGCGGTGGTGTGCGGCCCGAGCGGATCGGGCAAGAGCACGCTCCTGCGATGCATCAACGGCCTGGAATCCGTCGACAGCGGCACCATCCGGGTCGGCGGTGTGCCGGTGCGGGGCGAGCGCAGCTCCGCTCGGCTGAGCAGCACGGTGGGCATGGTGTTCCAGCAGTTCAATCTGTTCCCGCACATCACCGTCCTGCAGAACCTGATCCTCGCCCCGGTCAAGGTGCGCAAGCTCCCGCGCGAGCAGGCCGTCGCTCTCGCACACAAGCTGCTCGAGCGCGTCGGCATCGGTGACAAGGCGAACGCCTATCCGGATACGCTGTCGGGAGGACAACAACAGCGCGCCGCGATCGCGCGGGCGCTGTGCATGGAGCCGCAGATCATGCTGTTCGACGAGCCGACCTCGGCGCTCGATCCCGAGATGATCAACGAGGTGCTCGACGTGATGGTCGACCTCGGTCGCGACGGCATGACGATGTTCGTGGTCACGCACGAGATGGGTTTCGCGCGCAAGGTCGCCGATCGCGTGATCTTCATGGACAACGGGCAGATCGTCGAGATCGAGACCCCCGAGCGCTTTTTCACCAATCCCAAGGAAGACCGCACGCGGCGATTCATCAGCAGGATCCTCGCGCACTGACGCGCGCACCGGCGCGAGGTTAGCCATCCAAAGGTCCGGTGATTCGACCGGTTCGTATCCAGCCCCTGCAGCCAAGGAGATCGACGATGCTCGATGCAGACGACAACCCCCGCGACGACGTTCCCGCCAATGACGCGCGCCGCCGCTTCCTCAAGGGCGCAACGGTGGCAGCCGGTGCGAGTGCGGTCGGCGTGCCGCTATCGTCGAAGGCTGCCGATTGCGGAAAGTCGGTGCTGCAAGCGATCAAGGAAACCGGCGTGCTGAAGGCAGGCGTCACCATGGAGGTGCCGTACTTCGGCTTCATCGACGAGCGCGGCAACCACGTGGGCTTCGAGTACGACCTCGTGGTCGAGATCGCCAAGCGACTCAAGGCCAAGCTGGAGGTGACTCGGGTGACCTCGGCGACGCGCATCCCGATCCTGCAGCAGGGACGCATCGACCTCGTCGCTTCGACGATGACGCATTACCGCAGCCGCGACGACGTGGTCGATTTCTCGATCGACTACTTCTACAGCCCGCAGACCCTGCTGGTGCGCAAGGACAGCGGCATTCGGAAGGTCGCCGATCTCAACGGCAAGCGGGTCGGCGCGGTGATCGGCGCGGGCAGCATCAAGTATTTCCAGGAGGCGCAGCCTGGCGCGAAGATGCAGACCTACGAAGGGCAGGGCGAGTCGTTCCTCGCGCTGTCGCAGGGACTGGTCGATGCGCTCGCCACCGACGCGACCATCCTCGCGGGGTTGCGCGCGAATGCATCCAATCCCAACGACTTCGTGCTCCTCGGCAAGGAAGGGACCTACGGCGGCGGTCCGTATGGACTCGGCATGCGCGAGAACGACTCCAAATGGCGCGACGCGGTCAACTATGCGCTCCAGGACATCTGGATGGACGGCACCTGGGACAAGCTCTTCAACAAGTGGGTCGGCCCCAACACCAAGCTGCAGCTGACCAAGGAGCTGCTCGGCTTCGAGATGGAGACGTGGCACTGAAGGCCCTCGCTGCGTCGACGCCGCGTGCGAGGCGCTGCGCATGATCGCGTACAAGTTCGACTGGAGCATCCTGTGGGGCGAGTGGGGGTTGCGCCTGCTCGACGGCGCGTACGTCACCGTCAAGCTCGCCCTGCTCGCGATGGCGTGCGCGTTCGTCATCGGGCTGCTTTTCGGCATCCTGCGCTGGATCCGCAACCCCGTGCTCGAGCGCATCTGCTGGGTCTACGTCGAGTTCGCGCGCAACACCCCGCCGCTGGTGCAGATCCTGTTCTGGTACTTCTCCGCGACCTACATCCTTCCGCACTGGCTGTTCGATCGCATGCGCGAGATCGGCTTCGGGTTCGCGGCGGCGGCGTTCGCGCTGTCGATCTATCACGGCGCCTTCATCGCGGAGATCGTCCGCGCCGGGCTCAATTCGATCGGCCGCGGCCAACTCGACGCGGCGCGCACGCTCGGGCTCGACTTCGCGCAACGGATGATCTACGTGACCCTGCCGCAGGCATTCCGCGTGATCATTCCGCCGCTCACCAATGAAGCGGTGGGATTGCTCAAGAACACGAGCCTCGCGATGGCGATCGGCGTGGCGGAGATCGCCTATCAGACCAAGTACATCGACACCTACACTTTCCGTGGTGTCGAGGCGCTCGCCGCCGCGAGCGTGCTCTACGTGCTGCTGTGCCTGGTGATCGCCGGGGTTGGCCGACTGGCGAGCAAGCGCCTTTCGCGTCACGTCGACGCGCGCAGGCTCGTACGCGCGCCGCGGCTCCTGAGCGAGTGACATGAACTGGGACAAGGTCTGGACGCCGCTCAACCTCGAGCGCATCCTGGTCGGCGACCTGTTCACCCAGGGTCAGGTCGGCGGTCTGCTGCTGACGCTTGCCATCGCGGCGATCGCCATCGTGGGCGCCACGCTGCTCGGCATGCTCCTCGGTGTGGCGCGCGCATCCGAACGCGCGGCGCTGCGCAATCCGGCGCTGCTGTACATCCAGGCCTTTCGCAACCTCCCGCTGGTGATCCTCGTGTTCTGGGCGTACTTCGTGCCGCCGTACTTCGGCATCGAGACCTCCAGGTTCCTGAGTGTCACCGTCGCGTTGACCCTGTTCACCGCCGCGTACATCGCCGAGTACATTCGCGGCGGCATCCTGTCGGTCCCCGAGACGCAAAAGGAAGCCGCGCGCACGCTCGGGCTGTCGCGCTTGCAGGTGCAGCTCTACGTCGTGCTGCCGCAGGCGTTCTTCAACATGATCCCGGCCATCACCGGACGCTACATCGTCACGGTGATGAACACTTCGCTCGCGTTCCTGATCGGACTCTCCGAGCTCACCGACATCGGCAAGCAGATCAACGTGCGGCTGCAGACCTCGCCGATCGAGGTCTACCTCACGATCATGCTGATCTACTTCGTGGTGAACCGCGGCCTCTCGGCGGGCATGCGTTTGCTCGAGAATCGACCGCGCTTCAATCGCCTGTTCCTCAGGATCTGAACGGCCTGTCAGCGCTGCGGCCGACAGGCTGCGAAAGTCCCCGTGATCGAGCGAGTCGCTTCGCAGCGCGACCCGCCAAAGCGCGGCGACTCAGGACAGCATCAGGCGCCGTCGCCCAGCAGTTGTCGGCGGGCCGCGGGAACGTCGTAGAGGAGCTCGCTGAGGCGTTGCATGCCGCGATCGAGCGCACGCACAATCCCATCGATGCCCAGGCGCGCGCCGTCGGGATACATCATCAGGCGAATCGCTGGAGCGCTTCCCGGCATCGACACCGCGCCGATGGTGAGCACGCCATCCTGCTCCAGCATGTGCATCGCGACCAGCCCGGCTGCTTCGACGGCCACGAGCTGAGGTTTCTCGCGCGTGCCACGGCGCTCCATCGCGATCTCGAGCGCGTGCTCGCCGGAAATCGATACGCCGGGACCGCCCAGGTAGGCGCGCGTCGCGCCGTACTTCTCCGCGAGCAGTTGCACCAGCTGCTTCGCGAGCTCGCCGGCCTGCCTCACCGCACTCGGGTCGAAGTTGCGCAGCGCATTGGCGACACCGACATACTGACCCGCCTGCGCTTCGAGTCCCAGCTCGTAGGCTCTCGATCCGATCGTCCTGATCAGGTCCTTGCGACCCACCATCACACCGGCGCGCGGACCTGCCACGTGCTTGTCCGCCGAGCACACGGCGAGGTCGATATCGCCGACCTTGAACGTCGGCGGCTCGCCGAAGAATGCGATGCGAGAGGCCATGTGCGCGTCATCGACATAGACCAGCGTGTTGGAGGCGCGCGGCAGCGCGAGCGCCTGCTGGAATTCGCCATACGGGATGTGCCGCTTCGAAGCACTGATCGGCGTGATCAGCAGCAGACGCGGAGCGCCCGCTTCCCAGGCTTTCTTCAGCTCCGCGAAGCTGTGGAACTCGCGCAGCTCGGCGCCCGCGATGGCGAGCGGCCGGACTGCCGAGGGATGCGTCGCGCCGCCCGTGGGCGCGAAAGCGTATACGCGATCACCGCGCTTGAGGAGGGTCGTGAGCGCAATGAAGTTGGCCGCGGAAACGCGGTTGAGGATCAACGCGGCGTGCTTGTCGGCGTCGCCACCCATGTGCTTGAGCGCGAGCGGTTCGGTCTTGCCCTCGAAGTAAGCGAAGAAGGGCACGTGCGTGGTGAGGTTCGGCACATCATCCACCGTGATGCCGCTCCCGCGATTCATGCCGGAGAGATCGTAGACGGCTTCCTTGCCCTTGCTGCGCACCAATGCGCCCACCATCTGGCGCGCGTGCAGCATGCGGCGGACCTCCTCGTCGGTTCCGGCCAGGATGCTGCCGCGCGCATAGCGCACGATCGGGTCGATGGAATTGCCGAAGCGATCGGTCTCGGCGGTGGTTGTGCGCGGGGCTTCCTGCAGGGCGAGATTCGGTGTCATGCCATCCTCGTTTCGATGCTGTTGTGCGGTGGGGTCGGGCTCGGTGTCACTTCACGCCGCGGCGCTTGGAACTCTTGCTCGCGGCGCGGGACGCCGTTGAATGCTTGGTCGCGCCGTTGGCTTTGCGCGCTCCGCGTGCCGGCACGCGCGCCTCGTCGACCTGGACCGAATAGTAGTAGCGGTCGGCACGGAAACAGGTTTCGAAGAACATCGTCGGTGCTCCGCTGCGCTTGTGGTCCACGGCGCGGCGCGTGACCAGCAGCGGCGCTCCGACGTCGATCGCGAGCTGCTTGGCCATGCCCACGTCGGCTGCCACGGCATCGATGTGCTGGTAGACCTCGCTGAGCTTCACGCCCGGCATGCGGGCGAGTTCCGCGAACAGCGTCGTGTGCGTAAGGTCGCGCTTTGCGAGCTGCGTCCCGATGTCCACCGGGACGAACGCGTCGTGAAAAGCGAACGGCTTCCCATCAACCCGGCGCAGGCGCACGATGCGGAACAGTTCGGTTCCGCGCTTCAGGCCCAGCGCCGAAGCGATCCGGCCAGGAGCCGCCTCGGCACCGGCCTTGATGACCTCGGCGTGCGTGTCGAGCCCCAACTCCGTGAAGTCCTCGACCAGGCCGGTCAGCCGCTCGTCCCTGGAATGACCTGGCAGCTTGACCACCACCGTGCCCTTGCCGCGAAAGCGCGCGATCAATCCTTCGTTCTCGAGCCCGAGGAGCGCTTCGCGTATCGTCTCGCGGCTGACGCCGAATTCGCTGCACAGCGCGTGCTCGGTGGGAAAGCGATCGCCGGCGGCGAAGCCGTCGCCGAGCCGGCGAACCAGGATGTTGCGGATCTGCAGGTAGCGCGGGAACGGGTTGAAGAAATCCGCGCTGCGGTCGGCGGGTCGCGCAAGCCGGCCTGGTGAAGGGCGTGGAGTCCGAACCATTGTTGGTTTAGCATACAACATTGTCCGCGCCTTGTCGAAGCCGCGGGAGGGTCAGCGCACCGGAGGGATGCCATGCGACCGCGGATCGCGGTGATCGGAATGGGTGGGTCGATCTCCACGCCGGGTCGACATGCGCTCGACCTCCACGAGTACGGCCAGTTCGCGAAGCCTTTGCCGGTCGACGACGTTCTGTCGATGTTCTCCGATGTATTGCGCGCGTTCGACGTCGTGCCGGTCGCATTCGATGCGGTCGACAGCGCGGCGGCCGATCCGCTGCTATGGCTCAAGCTCAACCGAACGATCGCTCGCGTGGCCGCCGACAGCGACTTGAGTGGCATCGTCGTTCTGCACGGCACTTCGACGCTCGAGGAGACGGCGTACTTCCTGCACCTGGCCGCGAAGACCGCTTTGCCCATCGTGCTCGTCGCAGCCCAGCGTCCTCCCACCGGACTCGGCTCGGATTCTGGTAGCAATCTCGTCAATGCGCTGCGCGTCGCCGCGGCTCCATCGGCGCGCAGCGTCGGCGTCCTGGTGGTCATGAACGACGAACTGCACTGCGCGCGCGATGTGTCCAAGGCATCGAACTTTCGCCTCGATGCGTTTCGAACGCCCGACATGGGCGTCCTCGGCAGCATCGATCCCGACGGTACGGTAAGCATTTATCGCAAGCCGACGCGACGACATGCGCCGGACACGACCTTCGATGTCCTCGCCCTCGAAACGCTGCCGGCGGTGGAAGTCGCGTATTCGTACGCCGGCGCGA
>DATKLH010000512.1:0-21886 GCA_035542515.1 Casimicrobiaceae bacterium | reverse complement strand
CGAGGCGGTACGCCTTCCCTTTGGGTCTGGGCTTCGCTGCCTTTACGGCGAGATCCGTAAGCAAGTGTCTTGGCATGGTGGCCTCCCATAGCGGGGCGGGAGCCGTTACCACCAAAAACCGGATGGACCGCCCTTACCACCATCCGTTACCACCAAGTATAGCCGGCTTTAAGCGAACCGCAATGGCACCTGTCGGAACCTAATTCAGAGGGAGAGACAAATGAAAACGGCCCCGCTCGGGGGCCGTTACCACTGGTGGATGGTGGAGGTGGCGAGAATCGAACTCGCGTCCGGAAGACCTCTACAGTCGGGACTACATGCTTAGTCTCGTCGTTTGGTTCTCGCTTCACCGTCGCCGGCGGACAGGCTACGGCAAAGCCAGCCACCTTGCTTTAACGCGTCGCCCAAGTGGCCCGGGCGCGCGCGATCGCTCTGAATGTCCTCGCTGTGACTGTTACATCACCCAGGCCGAGCGCTGCCTGGTGCGAGGTCCGGCGGGATTAAGCCGCCAGAGCGTAAGTTTCGTCGTTCGCAGTTAAATTTGCGAGTGCTCGAGTTTTACGAGGACAAGCGCCTCGGCATGCCCCGCGCTGCTTCGATACCCCCGTCGAAACCAGTACACCCCCGGTTCGGACGATCGCGACGCCAGATCTGCTCGTCGCGACAAGAGAGAAAAGCTTGCGCAGATGCGGCACATCATACCAGTCTAGTCCGGCCCCAGTCTAGTCGGCCGCACCATCGGATATGGGGACGACCTGCGGATGCTTCAAGACGCAGCCGCGCGTGCCATGCCAGTCGCCCGGTCGCCGCTTGCGCCCAGGCAGGGGCGCGAAGCGGCGACGACCGAGAAGCGCCTAGCTTTCGCCGTTCCCCGCGCCAGCCATGCCGGCCAGCAGCGAGTTGAGATCCTCCGCATGCTCCTCTTCCTTGGCGAGGATCTCTTCGATGATCCGCCGCGTGGTCGGATCCTTGCCGGTGAGCCATTGCGCGATCTCGCGATAGCTGTCGATGGCGATGCGCTCGGCGACCAGGTCCTCCTTGATCATCTCGACCAGGTTGGTGCCTTCCACGTATTGCGCGTGGCTGCGCGTGGCGAGGCCTTCCGGATTGAAGTCCGGCTCGCCGCCGAGCTGCACGATGCGCTCGGCCACCATGTCTGCGTGCTGCTGTTCCTCGTTCGCATGCTCGAGGAATTCGGTCTTCACCGACTCCGACGCGATGCCCTGCGCCATGTAGTAGTGGCGACGGTAGCGCAGCGTGCACACGATCTCGGTGGCCAGGACCTCGTTGAGGACTTTCACCACCGTGTCGCGGTCGGCGCCGTAGGAAGGCGTCACTGCACCCTGCTCGATGTGCTGCCGCGCGCGCTGGCGCAGCGTCTCCACATCGGTCAAGAACGGCATCGGCGTACCACGCGCGCTGCCTTGCTGCACGTTCGAGCTTCGTTGCACGGCCATGTCGAGCTCCCGGCGATATTTTTACGAGCGACGACTCACGAGCAATACGTCGTTACGAGCGGCGACTCATGAGCAATGCGACCAGCGCGCCGGCTGCAGCGGCGATCGCAATCGCCTTGAACGGCTCGCGACGCACGTAGTCCTCGGTCGATGCCCGCATCTGCCCGGCGCGTTCGTTCGCCACGCTGCGCAAGTCGCCGAACCGCTGTCGTGCCTGGTCCATCTGCCGGCCGAGCTCCGTGCGAGCGTATGCGGCACCCTCGCCCGACAGCGTGCGCGCATTGCGCAACAGCGCCTCCGCGTCCGACACGAACGCCCGCCAATCTTGCACGAGCCGGTCGAAATCGGCCGCAGCGGCCTGTCCGTTGCCACTGGTCATGCCCGTATCGCGCAGGGTGTCAAAGCCACTCGAAGCGCGCTGACCTTGCATGTTAGGCGTTTGCCCGTTGGTGTCTTCCATCGATGTGCCTCCTCTAACGCTTGCCGAGCGACAACAGGAACGTCACGACGGCGACGATCAAGAATACGACGAACAGGATCTTCGCGATGCCCGCGGCGCCGGCGGCGATTCCACCGAAACCGAACAGCGCGGCGATCAGCGCGATGATCAGGAACACGATTGCGTAGTAGAGCATTGTTGTCTCCACGGCGCCCGGACGCAATACGTCGCGTGCAGGCAATCAACGAGACAACACCTCTCGCAGCGATCGTGCCAGTCGCAAGAGTCGAGCAAATGCGTTGAAGCTCAAGGGGTTGAATCGAGGCCCCGACCGGCTCGCGCGTGAAGCGCAGCACCGGTTGCACGGGACCGATGAAAAAGGGGCGCGCAAGGTCGGAGCGCTCCTACAGGGGAATGCGAGCGGCCCGGATTGGTTGGATCGCCAGCGAACGTTAAGGTTCGAAGACGCGGCGAGATGCGTGCGCAAGCGAAGTTGCAGCAAGAAACCGCGAGCACGCACCGTTTGCGCTTGCTGCACACCTCATGCCAATGGAGAAACCATGAACCGCTCGCTTCCGATTGCACTTTGCGCAGCCGCCGTGATGCTGGCGGCCTGCCAGCAGAAGACCGATTCGGGGACACCGCCGGTGGTCGTGACACCACCCGCCAGCAACCCACCGGCGGTGCAAACGGTGCCGACGCCGAGCGCCTCGTCGTCCACCACGATCGTCACTCCTGCCAACCCCGACTCCAACGCGCCGTCGACCAGCAGCTCCTCGAATGCGACGACGGGATCCACGCCGAGCGGCACGAGCAGCTCCTCTTCGGCGTCGACCACGGGTCCGGGCGCGCAGGACACCTCGGCGAACAATCCGACCGGCGGCATTTCCAAGCAGGAAGAAGAGTCGGCGATGCCGAAGGCCGGCCAGGTGAACAACCACTCGAGCACTGCGATGGAAGAGTCGCGCGGCCAGAAGTAACCCGCGCGAGCACCTCGACAATGCGGCGGCGGACCGGCGTGAGCAGTTCGCCGTCTCTTTTTGTCGCGAAGGAGACAGCGATGAACCGATTGATGCAGAACATGGCCGTCCTCGGAACCGGCGCGGTGGTCCTATGGGGTGTGGTCCAGATCGTCAGGGACGAACTGCACCACGCCAAGCGAACGCGCAAGCAGCAGATGCAAACCTGGGAGGGCGAAGGGGGCAATCTCGCCCCGCACGAGCAATCGGAGGTCATGCCCCCAGCAGCGTAGCGCGCGCCGATGGCCCCGGCGTCATTGTCGACGTTGCATTTGTCGATACGCGAAATTACCGGTTGGCGTGCGCGGCAGAGCGCCGCGGATTCACCGAGCTTGTCGCGGGGCTGGCATCGGGATCCGGGCCAGGGTTCTTCGCGGAATCCGCGGATGCTCCGCAATGCGTGCCGCGATGTCGCTTGCGACCTTCGCGACCGCGCACGCAGCTCTTATCGCCCCGCCGCGGTCGCCATAGACCTTTCCGGTCGGAAGCGTCGCGCGTGGCGACGCGGCGCCTGCAATGGAAGCACATCGCATCCCTCGCGAAACTTCCGGCCGAATGGCAAAAAAAACGCCGCGGGTTAGGCGGCGTTTAAAGGCCCCTCGCTTGGAATCGAGGGTAGGGAGGAGTGTCTATGCGTCAGTCGCCACCATAATCGAGCGACTTGGTCGACGTGAGCCCGATCAGCAGGCAGGCGACGAACAATCCCACACAGACGAAGAAAACGAGCTGGGCGAACGATGCTACCTGCGCGACGGAACCGGCGAATGCAGGAATGGCCGCCAACACGGCAATCGCGAAGAACAAACCTGCCCACCGCAACATCGTCGCAACCCGACGGCAAAGTCGACCCCGATGCAGCGCATTCTAGGAAACGGCCGGGGACGCCGGTTATCGGAGCACTTCGCATTCGCCTGTAGGACAGACTCCTACGGGACGAGCGTCGCGGCGATGCGAGCGCAGGTGCTGCAAACGGCTTGCTTGAGGCACACCTTTCGCTTGCGTATAGTGACGTGCTGCTTCTCGCGCCTTCGCCGGGCGCCCGACCGTCGCATGAAACGTCTGATGCCCCTGAAGGTGCTGCTGCCGTTGGTACTCGGCGCAGTGGTGTCGTTGTCGATCCTCGGGTTCTCCGAGCTTGGCTATCGACGCCTCGATTTCGCGAATCGCGCGATGTCGACGGCGCTGGAAACGCAAGCAACCCTGAACGAGGTCCTCGTGCTCATCACCGAGGCCGAGACGGGCCAGCGCGGTTTCCTCCTGACCGGCGATCCGAGCTATCTCAAGCCGTATCGGGCCGCCGTGCCCAACGTCGAGCGGGCACTGGAGCGCCTGCGCGACCTGCTCGTGCTGGGAGGCTCGAATACGATGCTCGAGCGTTCCGGACGGTTGACCAACCTCATCGGACAGAAGCTCAACGAGCTCGAAACGACGCTCACGCTGAACGAAAAAAGCGGCCGCGTCGCAGCGTTCCAGTTGCTCGACACCGGCATCGGCCAGAGGACGATGGACCAGATCCGTGTCGAAGCCCGCGCCATCCTCGACGAGCTGCGCCAGTCGGCGGAAAACGGCGGCGCGCGCTGGACGCGCGACATCGAGTTCGCGCGCATCGGCATGCTGACGATGACCGCCTTCACCGTCGCGCTGCTCGTGGTGGTGTGGTCGCTTGCACGCCGCGAGATCGCCGCACGCGAGGAAAAGCGCCAGATGCTGGTGGAAGAGCGCACCCACCTCGAGACTGAAGTGTCAGCGCGGACCGCGGAGCTGTGGGAACTCTCGAACTACCTGCAATCGGTGCGCGAGGAGGAGAAGTCGCGCCTCGCACGCGATATTCACGACGAACTGGGCGGCATCCTGGTCGGCGCCAAGATGGACGTGTCGTGGGTGCGCGACCGTGTGCGCGATCGCGATCCGGAGGCGGCCGCGAAGCTCGAGCGCGCGTTGCAGATGCTCGACGAGGGCGTGGAGATGAAGCGGCGCGTGATCGAGGAGCTGCGGCCCACGTTGCTCGACAACCTCGGCCTTGCCGCTGCCATCGAATGGCAGGTCAAGCAGACCTGCGAGCGCGCGAATCTCAATTGTGCGCTGAACCTCCCCGAGGTCGACGAGTCGATGCCGCCCCAGGTCACCATCGCGCTGTATCGCATCGCGCAGGAAGCGATGACCAACATCGTGAAGTACGCCCGTGCGCGGAACGTGGACGTCGATCTGGTCGAAACGCCTCAGAGCGTGTCGCTCATGATCGCCGACGACGGCGTCGGCCTGCCGGCCGGCGCGGACACCAACGCGCTCTCGCACGGCATCAGCGGCATGCGCCAGCGGGTACGCGCACTCAACGGCGAATTCCGAATCCGCGGCAAGCCGGGCGTGGGCACCACCATCGAGATCAATATTCCGTTGACCGGTCAGGCCGCAGCAGGTGAAATGGAAGAGGCGCCACCCGAAGAAGTCACCAACGGTGTGAGCGCGGCGGCTTAGGCGCGCTCGTCGGCATTCGTCTCTTCGGAGCCACACCTCGCCCGCCACGTCGATCGAGCCCTACGCCCCAGGTCGACGTCTTTTGGAAAGGCGTACGCCAGAAACGCCGCGAGGCCTGCCAACGCCGGCGATTGCGCCGACATCTGCAGGCCCCGCACGACTTAGGCGTCGATGCGAATTACATCTTGCCGTAGCGCGCCTTGGCGTTCTTGACGCACTGATCCTTCGCGGCGCCTGACATGGCGTCGCACTTCTCCGCGGCAACCTTGTATTCGGCATCGCGCTTGTCTTCGGCGGCGTCGCGACGCGCGTCGGCGGTCTTCACCGCTGCATCGTGCGAAGTCTCGTTCGCCGTCTTCGCGACCTTGGCGTCGGCCTTGGCGCGAGTGTGCTGGGCCTTCGCCTGCTTGACGCAAACATCCTTGTCGTTGCCCTTCAGGTCGTCGCACTTTTCCTTCGCAACGTCGTAGTCCGCGTCCGCCCGGGCGACTCGCGCTTCGTAGCGCGCCTTGTCGGTATTCTTGTACGCCGCTTCGGCATCGGCCTTCGCGATCTTCTCCTTGCCTTTGGCTTCCTGGACGCACACGTCCTTCGCGTTGCCGGACATGCCGTCGCATTGCGCCTTGTCCTGCTTGTACTGGGCTTCGGCCTTTTCCTTCTCGGCCTTGTACTGGTCGCGCGACATGCCGCCGGCAGGCGCGTTGGCCGTGAACGCCGCGCCGGAGAATGCCAGTCCGGCTGCTGCGAGCAGGCTGATCATCAGTTTCGACATGACCTCTCTCCTCCGTATCAGTGACGCGTGCCCGCGTCGAGATCGTCGCCGTAGCGGGTTTCGAAGTCGCTGATCTGGCGTTCCGCCTCGTCCTTCGAATATCCGTAGGCTTCCTGCAGCTTGCCGGCGAGTTGATCGCGCTTGCCTGCGATCATGTCCAGGTTGTCGTCGGTCAGCTTGCCCCACTGCTCCTTCACCTTGCCCTTGAATTGCTTCCAGTTGCCTTCCACGCGGTCCCAGTTCATCGGTCGTTCCTCTTGATTTCGCGGACCCCATCCGGGCCCGTCCGTAACCCATGTCGTTCGCAATGCGCGTGCCACGCGGTTTTTCCAGTCAATACATGCCTTTACCTGCCGCGCTCGGCGCGGGCTTGTAATTTGCGAGCGGAAGTGCGGTCATAAAAGCGCGCACTGTAGGAGCGCGTAGGGAAGGTGCGCGGGATGTCGATTACTCGACGCTCGCTGCCGCTATCCGAGCAGCTCGCCGAGCGGATGCAGCGCGGGAATGCGTTCCGCGATGGTCTTGAGCACGGCGACAAGCGGGGCGCCGACCAGCAGTCCCCAGCCACCCCACAGCCAACCGAAGAACAGCAGCGACACGAACACTGCAGCGGTGTTCATGTGCGCGGCCTTGCCCTGCAGCCACGAGGTCATGCCGATGCCGAAGAACGCCGCGACGACCATCACGCTGAACGCCACCAGCAGCGCCTGCGAGAAGCTCCCGGCTTGAAGAAAGGCGACCACACCGACGCCCGCCATCGTCATGGCGGTGCCGGCGTAGGGGATGATGTGAAGGATCGCCGCGATGACGCCCCACAGGCCCGCCTGCTCGATACCGTACATGGACAGCACGCCCCAGGTCGCGAACCCGATGCAGGTGTTGACCACCGCCATCACCAGCAGATAGCGCTGCACCTGCGCGTGAATGTCGTCGAGGATCTCGACGGTCACGCGTCGCTCGCGCAGCGTCGAACCGGCGAGGTGCACGATCTTCCGTCGAAACGCATCGCCCTGCGCGAGCACGAAATAGGCGAGCAACAACGCGATGCCGAGCTCGGACATGACACCCAGCACGTTGCCCGACTGTTCGGCGATCCACGCCTGCAATCGCGACGTGCCGCTGATCACCGGCGGCGCCGGAGGAGGCGGCGTGCCGGTGGCCTCGGAGGCGGCCTTGTTCAATTCCGCGGCTGCCTCGCGGACGTGCCCCATCGGACTCGGCATTCGCGCCGACTGCTGCGCAGCGATGCGCAGCTTCCGAGCCGCCTCGGGAAGCTGCGCGAGCGCCTGCGCAGCATCCTCGCGCAGGAAGAAGCCCGCCCCCGCGAAGCCGCCAGCAACGAGCAGCAGCACGATTCCGGCTGCGATCGCGCGAGGGATGTGAAGACGATGCAACGCCCTCACGATAGGCTCGAGCGCGTAGCTGATCAGGATGCCGACAACCAGCGGAATGAGAAAGGCGGCACCGATCTTGGCAGCGCCAATGACGGCGAGCACCGCGAGCACAATCAGGGCCGCCTGGCCCGGTCGCACGCGCGGTCGCGTGCGCAACTGCTGATCGTCTTCGCCACGCATGGGTAAACAAACGGCGCCGCCGGACGCGTCAGATGCCCGGGGCGCCGCGTGGCAACCAACCTTGGTCAAAAGGTCAGTACCGCTTGTGCTCCTGCGCTTCGTCCTTGATCTTCGAGCCGCCGGCCTGAATGTCCTTGCCCGCGCCTTCGACGGTATTGCAGCCTGCGAGGAGCCCGAACGACGGTAACGCAAACGTCGCGGCGAGCACCAGTGCGATCAAACGTTTCATGGCAATCCCTTCGCTCTAGGTTGATTGAGGTGGCACCGGACGTCGATGACCGGCACGCGCTACGCGCCCACCGGCAACGACTGATGCAGTCGCCGTGCCACAGGATTTAACCTGTTGAATCAGTGGATTACGTGGCTCGCCGGGAGCGGCGCATGCACCGCATACGCCCTGGCGACGCAAGCGTTACACGCAAGTCAGCGCGCAACCGACGAGCGAGCCGCCGCCATGCTGTCGAGCACTTCGCGCACGCGGTGGTATTCGCGTGCCTTGTCGAAGAAGTAGTCGGCGCCCAGTGCAAGGCTCTTGGCGCGGTACTGCGGAAACGCGTAATTGGTCAGCACGATGACCTTAGTGCCGCTCGGACGGCGCGACGCCAGCGCGCGCAGCACGCCGAGTCCGGTGCCATGGCGCAACTGCAGGTCGAGCACCATGGCGTCCCAGGGTGCGGCGGCCAGAAGCCCCACCGCCGACTGCTCGCTGTCGGCCTGGCCCACGATCTCGATGCGGCCGGGACTCACCAGCGATTCCGCGAGACGTTCGCGGATCAGCGGCGAGTCTTCCACCAGCAGGACGCGAAGTGGGTTCTGGTTGTCCACGAACAATCAGTGAGGGAATTCGCAACCGGGGCGCGTGCGCCGGGCAAACGGCGAAGTTACCAGCGGCCGCGCCATTTTACTGTCCGTGCCTGTCCTACGCGGGCCGGCCCGTCAGGCCCGGCCCGTTCGCATCACTCGATGAGCCCATTCTTGATGGCGTAGTAGGTGAGGTCCGCGTTGGACTTCATCGCCATCTTCTCGAGAATGCGCGTGCGGTAGGTGCTGACCGTCTTGACCGACAGGTTGAGCTCGTCCGCGATCTTGGACACTGCCGCCCCCGCGGCGAGCTTGCAGAAGATCTGGAATTCCCGCTGCGACAGCTCGCCATGCAACGGCCGGTCGGCGTCGCCCGAGACCCCGTCGGCGAGGATCTGGGCGAGCGAGGGGCTCACGTACTTGCGGCCCTGCACGACGGTGCGGATCGCCCCCACGAGCTGCGTCGACGCGGCTTCCTTGTTGAGATAGCCCGCCGCACCCGCACGCAGCAGGTTCACCGCGTACTGGTCTTCCGCGTACGCGGAGAGCATCAGCACGGGCAGCTCCGGCTTGATGTGACGCAGCAACTTCAGCGTGTCGATGCCGTTCTTGTCGGGCATCGAGATATCCAGCAATACCACATCGAAATCGCCCGCCCGGACGGCGGCGACCGCTTCGGCCCCGCTCGCTGCTTCGGCAGTGACCTCCATGTCGACCTGATCGGCGATGAACTGGCGCAGGCCGGCGCGGACGATCGCGTGGTCGTCGGCTATGAGTATCCGGATCATGGCGTCGTGGGATGGCAGGTTGAGCCGGGCATTGTACCCACGGCGCCGTTCACAGCGTGGCCAGTCGCGCCCCCTCGGATTGATACGCTGTGAGTCGGTTGTAAAGCGTCTTCAGGCTGACCCCGAGCATCTCGGCGGCGCGCCGCTTGTTGCCACGGCAGTGGTCGAGCGTGGCGAAGATCGCCTGGCGCTCCATTTCCGCGAGCGGCGTCCCGATCGGCACGCGGAGGCACTCGCCTTCGAGGGCGGGGCAGGCGAGTCCGGCGAGGTCCAGCTCGACAGTCTCCTCGGCCATGATGAAAGCCCGATGCACGGCGTTCTTGAGCTCGCGCACGTTGCCAGGCCAGTGATAGGTCCGGATGGTGGTCAGCGCGGCGCGCGAGAAGCGCTTGCTCGTGCCGCCCTCCGCGTTGAGCTGCTGCAGGAAATGCTCGGCCAGGAGCTCGGCGTCGCCTTCGCGATCGCGCAGCGGAGGAATCGAGATCGGGAAAACGGCGAGCCGGTACATCAAGTCCTCGCGCAGGCGGCCTTCGCGCACCGCTTCCATGGCGTCGCGATTGGTCGCGGCGATCACACGAACATTGGAGCGGATCTCGCCATCGCCGCCCACGCGCACGAAGCGTCCCGTTTCCAGGACACGCAGCAAGCGCACCTGCATTTCGGGCGCCATCTCGGTGATCTCGTCGAGGAACAGCGTCCCGGCCTCGGCACGTTCGAAGCAGCCCCGATGCTGGCGATTGGCCCCGGTGAAAGCACCCTTCTCGTGACCGAACAGTTCCGCTTCGATCAGGTTGGAAGGAATGGCACCGCAGTTGATGGCGACGAACGGTCCGCGCGAGCGATTGCTGCGCTCGTGGATGGTGCGTGCGACAACTTCCTTGCCGCAGCCGGATTCGCCGGCAACGAACACCGTGGCATCGGTGGGAGCGACCCGCTCGACCATCCGGTAGACTTCCTGCATGGCCGGGGAGCTGCCGTAGAGGCGTCCAAAGCGACCCAGCGCGGGCGCCGAAGCGGCGCGCGCGGCAGCGATGAATGGAAGCGTAACGACGATGTTGCTGCTGCTGGTGTCGGAGTCAGTAAGCTGCATGGAATGCCTCGCGGGGCTCGTTGTTGGTAATGTCGTGCATGCTAGGGACAGAATTGCAAGACCCGTATCGGCGCACTGCGGAAGGTACTGTCGAGCTTTGTCCTACACCTCGCGCATCACGAAGTTCAACACGTCTGTACACAGCGCAATTCGAGCAAAACGATGGCGACGAAACTTC
Organism: Casimicrobiaceae bacterium; assembly: GCA_035542515.1. Lineage (GTDB taxonomy): Bacteria > Pseudomonadota > Gammaproteobacteria > Burkholderiales > Casimicrobiaceae > VBCG01. Next base: position 11,293 of record DATKLH010000512.1, on the reverse strand, counting down.
TTCCCGTGATCCTCTCCGGCGGTGCCGGCACGCGTCTTTGGCCGCTGTCGCGCGAAGCGGCGCCCAAGCCGTTCATGCCGCTTCCCGACGGCGAGACGCTGCTTGCCAAGACTGCGCGACGCGCGTTCACCCTGCCCGGCGTACAACGCGTGATCACCGTCACCAATCGCGACTACTACTTCCACACCAAGGACGCATACGCAACGCTGGGCGATACAGCGGTACAGTCGACGTTCCTGCTCGAGCCGTTCGGGCGCAACACCGCGCCCGCGATCGCGCTCGCGGCGCTTCATGCCGAGGCGAGCGAGGCGCCGGATGCGGTTTTGCTCGTGCTGCCCGCGGACCATTTGATCCGCGACGTTGCGGCGTTCGCTGCGGCTGTCGAGACGGCCACCTCCCTCGCGGCCGAGGGACAGCTGGTGACTTTCGGCATCGCGCCGACGCACCCCGAGACGGGATTCGGATACATCGAATGCGGCCCCGCGATCACGGGAACGCACGGCTGCGCCGCGTTTGCCGCGCGGCGCTTCATCGAAAAGCCGCCGCTCGCCACCGCGCACGAGTTCCTCGCGGCGGGCAATTACGTCTGGAACTCGGGGATGTTCGCGTTCACCCCGCGAGCGATCATCGCCGCGCTGGAACGGCATGCACCCGAAGTGCTGCAGGCGACGCGACCGATCGCGCAGGCGCTGCTGCGCGTGCCCCCGAAGGCGATGCTGGAGATCGACGCAGCGCTGTTTGCGGCGGTGCCCGACATTTCCATCGACTATGCGGTCATGGAAAAGGCAGCGGCCGCCGGCGCTGTGGCGGTGGTTCGCGGTGTATTCGACTGGAGCGATGTCGGCTCCTGGCAGGCCGTCGCAGAGTTGAGCGACGCCGATTCGCACGGCAATCGCGGGCAGGGCGATCGCGTGTCGATCGGTACGCGCGAGACCTTCGTGCACTCGGCCGACCGACTGGTTGCCACCGTCGGTGTGGAGAACCTGGTGATCGTCGACACGCCCGACGCCGTTCTGGTCGCTCATCGCGATCACCTGCAGCGCGTGAAGGAAGTCGTCGGCGAGCTGAAGGCGCGCGGCCACGAAGCCTACAAGCTGCATCGCACGGTGAGCCGCCCGTGGGGCACCTACACCGTTCTCGAGGAAGGACCGGGCTTCAAGATGAAGCGCATCGAGGTGCGCCCGGGTGCATCGCTGTCGCTGCAGCTCCATCATCGCCGCAGCGAGCACTGGGTGGTGGTGCGCGGCCGCGCGCGCGTCACACGAGGCGACGACACCTTCGACATCGTCGCCAACGAGTCGACCTACATCCCGATCGAGACCAGGCATCGCCTCGAGAACCCCGCGGCCGACGCACTGGTGATCATCGAAGTGCAATGCGGCGATTATCTGGGCGAGGACGACATCGTGCGCTTCGACGACAAGTACGGAAGAGTGAGCTGAACCCGTCTTCGCCAAGCCGCGGAAGTTGCGTGGGCGGCGATTCCGTGATGAACCGCGCGCCGTCGAAAAGGCCTAGCCCCGCTTGCCGCGCAGGCGTCGCGCGTTCGCGGTGGCCTTCGCATGAATCGGCTTCAGCGCGGCGTGTGCGAGCGCTCCGGTGAGTCGATTGCCGTCACGTACAAGGCGAGTCGCCGCCAGGCGCCGCCGCCGTCTCGACGCCGCGTCCCTCGGCAATGCATCGGTCAGCGCGATGAATCCTGCAGGGCCCAGGCTGCGCATGTAGAGTCGCTGGTTGAAATCGACGAGTTGCGCCCACATACCGAATAGGGCCAGGGCCGCGGCTTCCGCTTTCTCGTGATGCATACGCGCGAACTCGCGACGATCGCGCGCGTTGGGTATCCCGCTCGCCGAGAGCATGCGCGCCGTCCGATGGGCGATGACCTGCTGTGAAGCGAGCATCATCTCGCCGTAGCGCAGTGTGAACTGAAACCACGATGCAGCAGGGTTGGAACGGCTTGGCTTGCGGTTGTGTCGCATGGCGGTGTGCGTCCCTTTCGGCGATGAACGCCGACAGACCGCAATCTGCCGCGTTGGTTCGTCAATTGCGCCTTTTCGGGGGCGAAGCCTCGCCGTAGTTCGCGGAACTCGCTTTGGCGAGCCGTCGGTGCGGTAGCATCGACATTGCCCGCGTTGCAAGGCGCGATCGGCGCCGTTGCACCCCCCAGGAACGAACGTCATCATCTCGCCTCAAGTCGTCCATGTCCCCGGCTGATTTCGAAGCCGCCACCGCCAACCACGCGGTTCCTTCGGTGTCGCGTGAACCGCTTGCCGCCCGTGCAGGCGGCCTGCCCCTGCTCGCGCCGGCGGCGCCGGCGGCAGGTCGCAAGACGACGATTACTCCGCTGCCGGGATCGGCCGATGCGCTCGCCGTTGCACAATGGGCCGGTGAAGCGAAGGCGCAGCGACGGCTGATGGTGGTCGCGTGCGCCGATGCACTCGCAGCGCAGCGTCTGTCCGAGGAGATCGCGTGGTTCGCGCCGGAGCTGCGCGTCGCGCGTTTTCCCGACTGGGAAACGCTGCCTTACGACCAGTTCTCCCCGCACCAGGACCTCGTGTCCGAGCGCCTGGCGACGCTCTATCGCATCTCGCGCCGCGAATGCGATGTGGTGCTCGTTGCCGCGCAAACGGCGCTGTATCGTCTTGCGCCACCGGCGTATCTCGCAGGCCACACGTTCTTCCTCAAGCAGGGCGAGCATCTCGACGTCGACGCGCTGCGCGCGCAACTCGCGCTTGCCGGTTATGCGCACGTGACCCAGGTTGTCTCGCCGGCGGAGTTCAGCGTGCGCGGCGGGCTCATCGACCTGTTTCCGATGGGATCGGCACTGCCTTACCGGCTCGACCTGTTCGGCGACGAGATCGAATCGATCAAGACCTTCGACGTCGACACGCAGCGCACGCTCTATCCGGTACCGGAAGTGCGTCTGCTGCCTGCACGCGAATTTCCCCAGGACGATGCAGCACGCACGCGCTTCCGTACCCGCTTCCGCGAGACCTTCGAGGGCGATCCGTCCAAGTCGGCGTTGTACAAGGATGTCAGCAACGGCGTGATGCCGGGCGGCATCGAGTATTACCTGCCGCTGTTCTTCGATGCGACGGCGACGCTGTGGGATTACCTGCCGCCGGATGCGTGCCTGGTGCTGCATGGCGACGTCGGTCCCGCGGTCGAGCGCTTCTGGCAGGACACCGAGTCGCGCTACAGGCTGCTGCGCGGCGACAAGGCGCGTCCGCTACTGCCCCCGCAGGATCTGTTCTGCGCCCCCGACCAGTTGTTCGGTGCAGTGAAACCGCTTGCGCGCATCGAGTTGCCGCACCTGCCCGATAACGAAGCGGTTGCCGTGGATGCTCCGGCGCGCCGCCTGCCGGGCGTGCGCGTGGAACGACGCGCCGAGGATCCCGTCGCAGCGCTCAAGAGCATGATCGATTCGGTCGATGCGCGCGTGTTGATCGCTGCGGAGAGCGCCGGACGTCGCGAAACCATGCAGCAGTACTTCGCCGAATACGGGCTCAAGCCGGCGCTCTACGACGATTTCGCCGCGTTCCTCGCCGGCGACGCGAAGGTCGCCTTGGTTGCATCGCCGCTGCATGAAGGCTTCGCGTGGCCACAAGCGCGGCTGGTGTTCGTCACCGAGGCGGAGCTGTACGCCAACGTCGTGCGGCGTGGCAAGCGCGAGACGGCCCGACGTTCCAACGTCGATGCGATGGTGCGCGACCTGTCCGAGATGCGCATCGGCGATCCTGTGGTGCACGAGCAGCACGGCATCGGTCGCTACCTCGGCCTGGTCACGCTCGATGTCGGCGATGGTGAAACCGAGTTCCTGCAACTCTGCTACGCCAACGACGCCAAGCTCTACGTGCCGGTCTCGAACCTGCATCTGATCAGCCGTTACAGCGGCGCTTCCCCGGAAGCGGCGCCGTTGCATGAACTGGGCAGCGGCCAGTGGGAGAAAGCCAAGAAGAAGGCGGCCCAGCAGGCGCACGACACCGCAGCCGAGTTGCTCAACCTGTATGCGCAACGCGAAGCACGTACCGGTCACGCGTTCACGTTCAAGTCGCACGACTTCGAGGCCTTTTCCGAACGCTTCGGCTTCGAGGAGACGCCCGATCAGCAGGCCGCGATCGATGCCGTGATCGCCGATCTCGCGCAGGGACGGCCGATGGATCGGCTGGTGTGCGGCGACGTCGGCTTCGGCAAGACCGAGGTCGCACTGCGCGCATCTTTCATCGCACTCGCCGATGGCAAGCAGGTCGCCGTGCTGGTGCCCACGACGTTGCTTGCCGAGCAGCATTTCCAGGTGTTCGGCGATCGCTTCGCCGACTGGCCGGTGAAGCTCGCGGAGCTGTCGCGCTTCCGCTCGGGCAAGGAGACCAAGGCGGTGCTCGAAGGCCTTGCCAACGGCACCGTGGACCTGGTGATCGGCACGCACAAGCTGATCCAGAGCGATGTGAAGTTCAAGAACCTCGGACTGGTCATCATCGACGAGGAGCATCGCTTCGGCGTACGCCAGAAGGAGCAGTTGAAAAAGCTGCGCGCCGAAGTCGATGTCCTCGCCCTCACCGCGACGCCGATTCCGCGCACGCTCGCGATGTCGCTCGAGGGCATTCGCGATTTCTCGGTGATCGCGACGGCACCGCAGAAGCGCCTGGCGATCAAGACCTTCGTCGCGCGCTACTCGCCGGGCATCGTCCGCGAAGCGGTCATGCGCGAGCTCAAACGCGGCGGTCAGGTGTACTTCCTGCACAACGAAGTCGACACGATCGGGCACACCGCCGAGCGGTTGAAGCAGCTGGTGCCCGAAGCGCGCCTGGCGATCGCGCACGGTCAGATGGGGGAGCGCGAGCTCGAGCAGGTCATGCGCGACTTCTACGCGCAACGCATCAACCTGCTGGTGTGCTCGACCATCATCGAGACCGGCATCGACGTGCCCACGGCCAACACGATCATCATCGACCGCGCCGATCGCTTCGGCCTGGCGCAATTGCATCAGTTGCGCGGACGCGTCGGACGCTCGCATCACCAGGCCTACGCGTACCTGCTCACGCCGCCCGAGGAGGCGCTGTCCGCACAGGCCAAGAAGCGGCTCGAGGCGATCCAGATGATGGAGGACCTCGGATCGGGCTTCTATCTCGCCATGCACGATCTCGAGATCCGCGGGGCCGGCGAAGTGCTCGGCGAAGAGCAGTCGGGCGAGATGCAGCAGATCGGCTTCCAGCTCTACGCCGACATGCTCAAGGCCGCGGTGTCGGCCCTGAAGTCCGGACGCGAGCCCGACCTGTCGCAGCCGCTAGGCGTCACCACCGAGATCAACCTGCACGTTCCGGCGCGGCTGCCGGAGTCCTATTGCAACGACGTGCACGAACGGCTCGTGTTGTACAAGCGCCTGGCGAGTTGCGAAACCGATGCCGAGATCGACGCCATCCAGGAAGAGCTGGTCGATCGCTTCGGACCCACGCCCGAGCCCGCGCAGGCGCTGCTCGCGTGCCATCGGTTGCGCCTGCTGGCGCGCGCCAAGGGTGTGGTCAAGATCGATGCTGCGCCGGAGCGAACCACGCTGCAGTTCGTCAAGGACGTGCCGTTCGATGCCGGGCGTCTCATCCTGCTCGTGCAGCGCGACGGCCGCATCCGCTTCGCGGGTCCCGATCGGCTGCGCATCGAACGGGCTGCGCCTGTGCTCGCCGAACGCGTCTCGCTGGTGAAGGATTTCCTCGGAAAGCTCAGCTAGGGGCTGTTCGAGGTACGGCAGAACACATCGTCGCATCCCCGCGCGACCTCGCGTATCCGGGTATCCGACGCGTCAGGCATTCCCGAATGCATCGCCTTGTCCAGGTTCGACTGCTGCAGCCGGCTTCACCTGCTCGCAACCTGCGCGGCATGCGGATCGGATCGGCGCAGGTTCGCTTGGCGACCGCCGCGACCTCGGTTTGCAGTCGCGTTTGCTACACTGCATCGGCCTTGCGATCGCAATGACCCGCCCGACCCTTCCTCCCCAGCTTCACGTCTTCGTACGCGACTGGCTGTCGGCCAATCACGTGGTGCTGAGAAGCGACCAAGGCAACGTCGTCATCGATACCGGCTACGTCAAGCACGTGCCGCTCACGCTGGCACTGATCGCATCGCGCCAGGGCATGGACGGCGCGCCGCTCGCGCGCATCGTCAATACCCATTGCCATTCCGATCACATGGGCGGAAATGCGGCGCTCAAGCGCGCGTATGGCTGCCCGATCGCACTGCCGCGCGGCGAAGCGGACAAGGTGGCGCGCTGGGACGTGCGCGAGCTGCTGCTCGACTATGCCGACCAGCGTGCGGATCGTTTCGTCGCCGACGAGATCATCGACGCCGGCACCGTTCAGGTATGGGGCGACCTCGAGTGGCGGGTCGTTGCCGCACCCGGTCACGACATGGACGCGGTGGTGTTCTTCAACGAGGAACACGGCATCCTGATCTCGGGCGATGCGCTATGGGAACGCGGATTCGGGTTCGTCGTGCCCGAGGCGATCGATCCGCGCGCGCTGCCCGCCGCGCGCGCGACGCTCGACGCCATCGGCGCGCTCGATGCGAGGATCGTGATTCCCGGACATGGCGAGCCGTTCACCGACGTGTCCGCTGCGCTCGACCGCGCGTACCGGCGCGTCGAGGCGATGGTCGCCGACCCGCAGCGATCCGCGGGTCACGCGCTCAAGGTCATCCTGACCTTTGCGCTGCTCGACAAGGGCTCGATGCCGCTCGAGCACCTGCCGGCGTATTTCGAGCGCGTCGGCCTCTACCGCGACATCAACGCGCTCTTTTTCGCGATGCCGCCCGGCGCGCTCGCCGAGCGCATCGTGCGCGAGCTCGAGCAGGCCGGCGCCGTGCGGCGAAGCGAAGACCTGCTGGTCACGGCCGGCTAGCGCTCTGCAGGCGCAAGCCGCGCGCGGACCAGGTCAGCCCGCCACGTCCTTGTACGCCTCGACCGGCAGGTAGATCCGGATATCGTCGCTCGGATTGCCGATCTCAAGGCCGTACTTCATGCCGAAGTCGGATCGCTTGATCGTGACTGTCGCGTTGCCCCCGCACATCGGCTTCTTGTTGAACGCCTGCTCGCCGCAGTGGAAGTCTTCCATCTTCAGCGTCACCGGGCGGGTGACGCCGAGCATCGTCAGCTCGCCGTCGACTTCCGCCACGCGATCACCGTCGAACGCCAGCTTGCTCGACTTGAACGTGATGGTCGGATACTTCTCGACATTGAAGAACCGCTCGCCCTTGACGACCGCATCGAGTCGCGAGTCGTAGGTTCGGATCGAAGTCGCATCGATCACGACGTCCACCGTGCCGGTCTTCTGGGCACGGTCCAGCATGACCTTGCCGGTGGTCTTCATGAAACTGCCGCGCTGCAACCCGTAGCCGATGTGCCGCGCCTCCCACGTGGGCTGCGAATGGACCGGATCGATGGTGTAGGTTTCCTGCGCAAGGGCGGACGTCGCAGCGACCAGCGCCGTGGCGGCGAGCAGATGACGGATCACGGTTGCTCCTTTACGGTAACGACCCAACCTTGGGCCAACAGCAAAAGCACGCGGATATTCCCGACAGATCACTTCGCCGGCGCGAGCACCATCCTGACGCGCACCACGACAGGATCCTCGACTGTCTGGGTGTCGGCCCATTCTCCCTCGCCGATCTTGTAATCGAGGCGCTTGATGTTGAAGGTGCCTTCGGCGATCGTGGTGCCCGAGCCATCCTTGCGCACGACGATGGGCACCGTGGCGTCGCGCGTGATGCCCTTCATCGACAGCTTGCCGGCCACGTCGTAGCGGTCGGGGCCGGTATTGCGAATTGCTGTCGAAGCAAAGTGCGCCACCGGAAAGCGCGCCGTGTCGAACCACAGCGGTCCCTTGACCTCGCCCTCGGAGTCGTCGCTCGCCAGGTCGATGCTTGCGAGGTCGACGTCGAGCTCGGCCTTCGAGTGACCGAGATCGGTGGGGACGAACACGACATTGGCCTTCCACTTGCGGAAACGACCTTCGACGTTCACGCCCATCTGACGCGAGACGAAGCGGATCTCGCTCTTTTCGACGACCACGCCCTGGGCATTCGCACCGCCTGACACGGGGACCGTTACCGCAGCGGCGAGCATGATCGCGGCGAAGCGTCTCATCGAGCACTCCCGCGTACCGCAAGGCCGGGCAGCATGCGTGCGAGCACGCCGTCGCGATCCACTACGTGATGCCTGACGGCGGCCACCACATGCACGCAGACAATGGTGAACATGGCGAGGTTGAGCCCAACGTGCACCAGGCGCAGCACGGACGCGAGGGCTTTGTCCTTGGGCACCAGGTCGGGTAGCGGGACCATGCCGAGATAGACCACCTGCACGCCGGTGGCCGAGCTGTAGAGCCAGCCCGACAGGGGCGTGAGGAAGAGCAATACGTACATCGCGCGGTGCGCCCAGAGGGCCGCGCGCTGCTGCCACGCAGGCATTGGCGCGGGCGGCGGCGGCTCGTGCGTGGAACGCCAGGCCAGCCGCAGAGCGGTCAGCAGGAATACCGTTACGCCGATGCCCTTGTGCCACAGGTACCACTGCAGCTTCCGCGGCGACAGCGGCAAGGGGACCATCGACAGCCCGAGGATCGCGTTGGCCACGATCAGCGCGGCGGTGAGCCAATGCAGCACAATCGCCGTACTGCCGTATCGCTCGCTCACCGCCATGTCGCTGCCGCCACCTTCATCGATCGTCGGGTTCTTGTATGTGAATGCAGCGGGGGCTGTCAAGCGCGCGAGCGCGCTTTGCGCGCGAGGCAACCATTGACCAACAGTCACGGTCGGGACCTATTCCGCGCAGTTGTGCGTGCCGCGCAATCGAGCAAGCGTGCGCGCGCTAAAGGGCGATTTCGTGGACGAAAGTCCTGACGCCGTTCAGCAGCATCTGCACCGCGACCGCGGTGAGCACGAGTCCCATCAGGCGCACGATGGCCTGCACGCCACGCGGACCGAGCACCGCTTCGATGCGATGGGAAGCGAGCAACACGACGAGGGTCACGATCATCGCCAAGGTGAGCGCGACCACCCAACCGGCAAGATGAGCCGGATCGCGGGATGCGAGCAGCATCACGCTCGCGAGCGCCGAAGGCCCGGCAATCGCCGGGATTGCGAGCGGAACGATGAAAGGTTCCGCTGAGGTGCTCTCGCCGAAGATGGCGTCGGCGTTGCGGAACACCATGCGCAGCGCAATGATGAACAGGATGATGCCGCCGGCGATGCCGAGCGAAACCTCGGAGAGCTGCAACAGCTCCAGGAACGCGCGTCCGCCGAGCATGAATCCGAGCAGCACGACATAGGCGATCACGCACTCGCGAATCAGCACGCGCCGGCGTCGCTCAGGCGGGGTGCGTACAAGGGCCGACACGACGAGCGGGACGTTGCCGACCGGATCGATGACCAGCAACAGCAGCAGCGCCGCCGAGAAGACCGCTTCGACGTCGAGGCTCATGTCGAGGCCATCCGATTGCGCGGCGCATGTGCGGGAGTAGGCATCTCAGTCGCCGAGGACAACGCCTTCACGCCGCGGATCGGCACCACCCTGGTAACCGGAGCGCGTTCGCAGGATCACTTGGACTCCGCTGGGATGATCGGTCACGCGCGTCCGATGACCAAGAGCCTGCAGTCGGGGTTCGAGTGCGACCACCGAGGTGTCCGCCTCGAGCTCGGTCGGACCGTTGCGGCTGCCGAAATTGGGCAGGTCGACGGCGGCCTGCGCATCGAGCTTCCAGTCGATGACGCCGATCAGCGTCTTCACCACGTAGTTGATGATGGCCGGTCCGCCCGGCGATCCGACGATCATCCACAGGCGGCCCGAACGATCGTAGACGATGGTCGGCGACATCGCCGAGCGCGGACGCTTCCCGCCTTGCACGCGATTGGCCACCGGCACGCCGTTGCGATCCGGAACGAATGCGAAGTCGGTGAGCTCGTTGTTGAGCAGGAACCCACCCCGAGTCATCAAGCGACTGCCGAACGCGTCCTCGATGCTGGTCGTCATCGATACAGCGTTGCCATATCGATCCACGATGCAGATGTGCGAAGTCGACGGGAACTCCGCTGCTGCGCCATCGACCCACGCCGCACGCTGCGCGGCCGTGCCTGCGCGGCGCGGCGGCACGCCGGGGCGCGCCGTTCCCATCGAGTGCAATGCGCTGATCGCGCGCGAGCGTTCGCGCAGGTAATCGTCATCGAGCAGATCGCCGGGCAGCGGCGCGAACGCGGGATCGGCGACATAGTCGCGGTCGGCGTAAGCGAGGCGTCCCGCTTCGCTGATGAAGTGCACGCTCCAGAAGGTCGCCGCGCCCATCGACGCGAGATCGTAGGGCTCGAGGAGCTTCAGCAACTCCAGCACCGCAATGCCGCCCGACGATGGCGGCGGAGGTCCGCAGACCTTGTAGCCGCGATAGCGATCGCACACCGGTTCGCGCTCGATGGCGCGGTAGCGTGCGAGATCTTCGAGCGTCATGTCGCCGCGTCCGTACACCGGGTCGTTCGCGGTTGCGACCACATCCGCCGCGATCGCGCCACCGTAGTAAACGTCGGGGCCCGAGCGTGCGATCGCGCGCAACGTGGCGGCATACGCGGGATTGCGAAGCAGCGTGCCTGCGCGCTTCGGAGCGCCATCGGCATCGAGAAAATACGATCGAATCCGCGGCTGGCGAAAGTGCGTTTCGGCTGCGATCGCGGAGGCGAGGCGCGGCGATATCGGGAAGCCGCGTTCCGCGAGCTCGATCGCCGGCTCGAACAGCTTCGACCATCCCAGGCGCCCATGGCGCGCGTGCAGCGCTCCGAGGAGGCGCATCGCACCGGGGACACCCACCGAACGACCGCCAACCACCGCCTCATAGAAGCGGAGCGGTTTGCCATCCGCACCGATGAAGCGATCGGGACGCGCCGCCGCAGGCGCCGTTTCGCGGCCATCGAGCACGGTGAGCCGGCCGCCGCGAGCATCGTGATAGAGGAGGAACGCGCCGCCGCCCAGTCCCGAGGATTGCGGCTCGACGAGGCCGAGCACGAGTTGCGCGGCGATGGTCGCATCGGCGGCGGTTCCGCCCGCGCGCAGGATGCGATACGCCGCCTGCGTCGCCAGCGGATTGGCCGTTGCCGCCATGAAATGCCGCGATGTGACGAGCGTCTTGTGCGCGCGTCCCGAAGCGGTCTCGGGCAGGTGTTGCTGCGCGATGCAGGTTCCGGCCCATAAGATGCCGCCCAGCCACGCCGCCACCAGGACTATCGCGCGTCGCAACCTCACGTCCCTCTCCGAAGAAGAGGCGCGATT
>DATKLH010000511.1:0-3669 GCA_035542515.1 Casimicrobiaceae bacterium | reverse complement strand
ACGCGCGCGCGATCAGCTCGAGCTGCGGATGCCATGGCTGGCCGGTGTACAGCAGGAACCCATCGGTCTCGACCGCATCGGCCAGCCCGGCCAGCGAGGCACGTACTCGATCGTTGTCGGAGAACAGCTCGTAGAGCCCGGAAACGATGGCAAGCGTTGGCCTCGGTGTCACTGCGGCAATGGCCTGGCGATCGAACGCGTCGGCACGCTCGAAGCGCGCGACATCGGCAAGGCCTTTCTCCCGGATCAGCTCGGCGCCCGCGCGAACGTTGATGTCGCTGTAATCTCGCAGCACGATCGCAACGGGCCGCATGGCTGCGCCATCGAGCGCATCGAGCACATAGCGGCCGTGCCCTGCGGCAATGTCGAGAATGCGCACCGCGCGGGCCTGCGCACGGATGCGAGCGATCGCGTCGCGGATCAGCTCCTCGACGTGGAGCTTGCGTTGCCGGATCCCGCGCCAGCCGATCGATTGCAGGTAGGTTGAATCGATGATCCGGCCGATCGCGGTGCGACCGGCCGGTCGGTTGCGATACACATAGTCGAGCGTGCTGCCCGAGTCGAATCCCGTGTCGCGTCCAAGACGCACACCGTCCGACAACGTCGCACCCAGTCGCAGCGACGCGCGCGTGAGGCTCCAATACAGGCCGCGTGGCGACAGCGGGCGCAGCGGCGTCGCGAGCGCTTGTGCTTCATCGTGGGTGAAGCCCGCGCGATGGGCATTGCGCAGGTCTGCTTCCTCGCGCGGCGCGGCGAACCGATCGAGCAGGAACTGCCGCGCCGGACCGATCGCCACCGCGCGATCCTTCTCGCCGAGCGTGTCGTGATAGAACCCGGCCAGGACGATCTTCTGCTTGGTTCGCGCTCCCAGCGCCTCGAAGAACGCGTGCTGGGGAGGGTGATGCACGACCCAGTCGGCACCCGAGATCAGAAGCTGCGTGGGAACCGTGATGGCCCGCGCGTCCGCCACGACGCGCTCGGCCGCTTCGTACAACGCAAGCAGGATATGCGACGCGATCGGCCGCGTGATCAGCGGATCGCTGTCGTAGGAGGCGATACGCTCTGGATCGTGGGTGAGGAACTTCGCCTTGACGTAACTGTTGACGAAGAAGTTGCCACGCAAACGTTGCAGCAATCGCAGGCCAGGCCGCGCGAACGGCACGTAGAGCTTCACCTTGAATGCGGGAGACGCGAGCACCATGCAGCGGATCCGCGGCGCGTAGTCGTGCGCCCAGGTGGCGACGAGGACCGCACCAACGCTTTGCGCGACGATTGCGATGTCCTCTTCCGCGACGCCGTACGTTGAGCCGATGTGATCGACGAAGGTCTGGACATCGCGCACCGAGGTTGCGAACGACGGCGAGAAACCGCGCACGCCGGGGGACCGCCCATGTCCACGCGCGTCCCAGGCGAAGAAATGGAAATCGGGCAGGTCGAACTCGTCGGGCAGATGCGCGACCCGACCCGAATGCTCGTGGCCTCGATGGAACAGGACGATGGCGCCGCGCGGCTTCGCCGTGCAAGCGGGCCAATGGCGGTAGAACAGTTGCACGCCGTCGTGCGTCGTGAACGTGCGTTCCGACGGCGTACGACCGGTGGTGATCGCTTCAGGCTCGGCGACGATGGCGTTCACGAAGCGCCTCCCGCGGCGGCGACCCCGCGGCGCACGCGATTGACGATGTTCCACACGATCAGCACCACCAGGATCGGCATCAGCCATGCGACCAGCGGCGGAAGGGCCAGGCCGAGTCCTATCCACAAACCCACTGCACCGAATACGAAGGCGCGATCGCTCTTGCCCATCGGGCCATCGTAGCGACGCGGCGCACCGACCATCGGTCCGAGTGCTCCCGCCATCTCGGAAACCGCCGCGGCGAACGCGACCGCGCCCACGCCAGCCAGGTCGAACGGTGCGACGCGCGCGAACGGCAGGTACAGCGCCGCGTCGGATATCACATCGCTGAGCTCGTTGAGATAGGCGCCCAGCGCCGACTTCTGCCCGAATTCACGCGCGAGCATGCCGTCGATCGCGTTCAGCGCCATGCGCAGGAAGAGCCACAGCGGCAGCAACAGGAACCATTCGCGGCGCTCCGCCTGCAGCGTGACCCATGCGCCGAGCGCAACCGACGCGATCATCGCCACCACCGTCACCTGATTGGCAGTCACGCCGAGCGTATTCAAGCGCGCCGTCAGCGGACGCAGCAGCGCCTGGAACTTGGGCTTGATGTCGTACAGGGTCATGCGGGCGAAAGCTTTGCGAGCCGACGCATGACCGAGCCTGCGGCGTACCGTGTCGCGCCTCGCACGATACTTTCGCCCGGTTTGAACCGACCGCGGAAGGCCAGGGGCGGCCCGTCGCTTTCCGCGCGGGAAAAGGGGGGACGAACGAGCCTCATGCGGGGACTGTCGCTCTGGCGTGCTGCTCGCGTTCGCGCTCGGTTCGTGGTCCTCTTACCGCGATCGGCGCCGAGCCGCCTCAAGCCGATCGCGCTGATTCTAGATGCTAGCGGGGCAAAAGTATCCTGCGGGCCGACAGGCGAATCGCGGCACGTCGAGTCCGCACCGGCTCGCGCGACTTCTGCCCGGCAGCTACAAGAGAAAAACCGTGGCCAGCCCGAGGAAGATGAAGAACCCGCCGGAGTCGGTGACCGCGGTGATCATCACCGAGGAGCCCAGCGCCGGATCGCGTCCGAAACGCATCATCGTCATCGGAATCATCACGCCCATGAGCGCCGCGAGCAGCAGGTTGAGTGTCATGGCGAGCACCATGACCAGTCCCAGCGAGACCTGCTTGTAGAGCATCATCGCGACCAGGCCCATCACGCCACCCCATACCAGGCCATTCACGAGCGCGACGGTCAACTCCTTGCGCACGAGTTGACGGAAGTGTTCGCGCGAGATCTGCCCCAGCGCCACCGCGCGCACGATCATGGTGATGGTCTGGTTGCCCGAATTGCCGCCGATGCCGGCCACGATCGGCATAAGCGCCGCGAGCGCGACGAGCTTCTGGATCGATCCTTCGAACACGCCGATCACGCGCGAAGCCACGAACGCAGTCATCAGGTTGATCGCAAGCCACGCCCAGCGGTTGCGGAAGGATTTCCACACCGACGCGAAGACGTCCTCCTCTTCGCGCAGGCCGGCCTGCGCGAGCATTTCCTCTTCGCCGCGCTCGCGCACGAAATCGAGCACTTCGTCGACGGTGACGCGCCCGACGAGTCGATCGTTGGTATCCACCACCGGCGCGGAGACGAGGTCGTAACGCTCGAAGGCGCTCGCGGCGGTGTCGGCCTTTTCGTGCTGGAGAAGCTTGACGCGCGGCGGCTCCATCACGTCGGCGACGGTCTTGTCGGGTTCGGTGACGATAAGCCGCGGCAGCGGCAACACGCCGAGCAGCTTCTCGTGGCGATCGACCACGAAGAGCTGGTCGGTTTGCGAAGGCAGCTCGTCGAAGCGACGCAAGTAGCGCAGGACGACTTCGAGCGTGACATCCGGCCGCACCTGCACGTCGTCGAAGTCCATCAAGGCGCCGACCATGTCGTCCTCGAAGGACATCGCGGCGCGCAACTGCTCGCGCTCTTCGATGGGGAGGCGCTGGAACACATCGTCCATGACCTCCTGCGGGAGGTCCGGCGCGATCTCGGCGAGCTCCTCCGCGTCGAGCGTTTC
>DATKLH010000510.1:0-16820 GCA_035542515.1 Casimicrobiaceae bacterium | reverse complement strand
AACGAGCGACGTCGAGGAATATGTTGCCCTGCTCGCACGCGAGATTCCCGAGCCTTCGCAGCGCGCTCATTTCCTGGCGCGCGCGCGTGAGTTGATCGGCCAGTACTGAAGCGGCGCAGCGAATTCACAACGGGACGGAGCGTTCGACCTGCGCGGCACGTTCAAGCATAGAAGAAACAAGAGGCGCTTTGCGGACTGGCGGGAAAGACTGCAGAGGCTGCTAACGCGCCATCGCACGATCCGCGCCGGCGCGTTAGCCGGCGTGCGGACCGGATCGCGAAACGCTTGCGCGCTCAAAACAGGGAGACCCGCATGAGAAAGCTGTCGATCACCTCGCAGTTCGCGATCGTGTTCCTGCTTGCACTCGCGCTGATCGGGATGGCGAGCTACCTCATCCTCGATCGCATCTATATCAACCAGCTGAAGAGCCAGGCCGAGACGGTCGCCGACAACGTCGATGCATTCGGCAGCTGGGTGTCGCAGTTCGGGCGCGTGTGGGTCAAGGACGACGACAAGAGCTACCTGGGCCATCTGGCGCTGCTGCAGCCCGACGATCCGGTCGCGCTGCAACCCAAGCTCACGCCGGTCAACTTCTACTCCAAGAATCCCGCGCTCGCGCAGCGCGAGTTCTCGGAAGTGGTCGAGAAGTCGGATTCGCCCGCGAAGTTCCGGCTGACTTCGCACAACGTGATGAACCCGAACAACAGGCCGGACGCGTTCGAGTCCGACGCGCTGCGCCGCATCCGCGAGGGACGCCTGCGCGAATACTACGAGCTCCTCCCCGGCGGCTTCCGCTACGCGCGCGCGGTCATCCACAAGGAATCGTGCATTGCCTGCCACGGCGATGCGGCCAATGCACCCAACGACGTGAAGGTCCGCTACGGCACGCAGGGCGGTTTCGGCTTCCACGCGGGCGATGTCGCGGGCATCATCAGCGTGCGCCTGCCCGCGCGCTCGTTCTGGGACGTGGCGCTGAACGTGGTCGGGGTGTGGGAGCTCGCGATGATCTTCGCGGCATTCGTGATTGCGATGCTGTTCATGCACTACGCGGTGGTGCGCCCGATCAAGCGACTCACCGCAGCCACCCAGCAGATCTCGCTCGGCAAGGGCGCGGATCTCAACCTCAAGGCGGTCAACCCGCGCAGCCGCAACGAGCTCGATCAGCTTGCGCTCGCGACCGAGCGCCTGCGCGTGAGCATCAACATGGCGATCCAGCGTCTGACCAAGAAGAGCGTTCCCAGGAGCTGAAGCCGCGCGCACCAAAAAAGACAACCGGCCACGCGGGCCGGTTGTGCCGATGCGGGGAATTGCGCAACGCTATTGGGTGGCGGATCCGGTCGTGCCCGAGTGCGAAGCGTCAGTATCCGATGGCAGCGAAGGCGTTGCGCCCGTCGAGGGGCTCGTCACTGCATCGGGAGAATGCTCCATGTCGTTCCCGGGCTGTCCCGCTTCGTTGCCGGAGTTATCGGGCTGCGCCGGGATCATCATCACCGTCGTATCGCGCCGATAGACTTGAACCGGCTGGCGCGTTGTGCCTGTCGTCGCACTATCCGGTGTCTGCGATCCGGCGGCATCGTTCGCATTCCCCGGAGTCGAGCTTGTCGATCCGCCTGCGGAGCTCGACGTGTCGCCACTGGAGCCGCGGTCCGCGGGAAGTCGATCCGCCGGCGCATTGCGCGGCGCCGTTGCACGGTCAGTGTGATCCGCGGTTGCGCCCTGCGAGGTTTCGTTCGAGCTGGTCGACGACTGATCCGGCTGCGTCGTCGCCGTCGCGTCGCCCGGCGACGAATACCCTGGTGGTGTGGTCGACATGACGCCGCTCGACGCACTTGACGACATGCCCGATGTGCCGTGGGCGAACGCGGCGCTCGAGGTCGCGGCCGTCAATCCGGCCGCCAGGGCCGCGACGAGAATTCTGCGAGTGAAGGTCATGATCGGATTCCTGTACATGATGTGAAGGCGTTCGACGTTCGCCGACGCCGATGACGAACATTGTGAGATCGCTCTAGCGCTGACGGAATCAGGCATGCGCAGGCGGCCGCGTAGGACCATGCCGATCGTCGACTCCTACGTGGCAGACGTTGCTTGGCACCCAGGAGCGCCCGCCGAGGGGCGGGGCGCAACGCTTCGAAGCGAACTTCACCGGTTCTCCGGAGTCTGGTCTGTCGCACGCCGAGCGGGTTCCGCGATCATAGCGAGGCATTATCGTTCCGATCCAAACTTTAAATTGGCTTTATCGGCGCGGAGACCCCATCATTCGGTCATCGACTTTTCCAACCTGTGAAGGAAATCCTCATGGCGCTCCCTTTCAAGCTGCAGAACCGCGAAGGACAGAACGTTCCCGAGGTGACGTTGCGCCTTCGCCGCAATGGCGAATGGACCACTACGACCACCGACGACCTGTTCGCGAACAAGAACGTGGTGGTGTTTTCGCTGCCGGGCGCGTTCACCCCGACCTGCTCGTCGACGCACCTGCCCCGCTACAACGAGCTCGCGCCGGTGTTCCGCGACAACGGCATCGACGCCATCATCTGCGTTTCGGTCAACGACCCGTTCGTGATGGAGGAATGGGCCAAGGACCAGGAAGCCCACAACATGCTGCTGCTTCCCGACGGCAACGGCGAGTTCACCGAAAAGATGGGCATGCTGGTCGACAAGTCCGATCTCAACTTCGGCAAGCGCTCGTGGCGCTACTCGATGCTCGTGCGCAACAAGCGCATCGAGAAGATGTTCATCGAACCCCAGGAGCCGGGCGACCCGTTCAAGGTCTCCGATGCCGACACGATGCTGAACTACATCAATCCGCGGGCCCGCAAGCCCGACGAGGTCGCGATCCTGACGCGCGAAGGCTGCTCGTTTTGCGCGCGCGCGAAGAAGATGCTGTCCGACGCGGGCTTCGAGTTCGCCGAGGTGCAGTTGCCGCATCGCATTCGCACCAAGGCGCTGCGCGCCATCGCCGATGCGGGAACGGTGCCGCAGGTGTTCGTCAACGGCCGGTTGATCGGCGGCTCCGAAGCCCTCGAGGACTATCTCCGCAAGGCTGCTTGAGCGCAGCGGCGCGTCCGTGCATAGTCGCGCCTGCTGTAAGGCGCGTCGCCGGAGCGCCGACCCATGGCCGAAAGCACAGGCGTCGGTTGTCGGCGCCTGTTTTTTTCAGTGAAAGAAGGCGAGATGCGTGAACTCGAGACGGATGTGGCGGTGATCGGCGCGGGGACCGCCGGGCTGGCGGCGTATCGCGCAGCCAAGGCGCTGGGCAAGCGCGCGCTGATCATCGAAGGCGGCGTCGGTGGCACCACGTGCGCGCGCGTGGGATGCATGCCGAGCAAGCTGCTGATCGCGCCGGCCGAGGCCGCCCACGCGGTGGCTCGCTATCCGGGCTTCGGTCTGCGGATGTCGGGATCGGTCGATGTCGACGGCAAGGCGGTGATGGAGCGCGTGCGCCGCGAGCGCGATCGCTTTGTCGGCTTCGTCACCCGCAGCGTCGACGCGTTGCCGGAAGGCGACAAGCTGCGCGGCTACGCGCGCTTCATCGACGACACGACGCTTGCGATCGACGAGCACACGATACTGCATGCCTCGCGAATCGTCATCGCGACTGGTTCCTCGCCAGTCTTTCCTCCGGCATGGAAGGCCTTGGGCGATCGGGTGGTCACCAACGACGAGCTGTTCGACTGGACCGATCTGCCGCGAAGCGTCGCGGTGTTCGGCCCCGGCGTGATCGGACTCGAGCTCGGACAGGCACTGCATCGCCTGGGCGTGCGCGTGAAGGTGTTCGGTCGCGGCGGCGGCGTGGGCCCGCTCACCGATCCGGAGCTGATCGCCTACGCGCGCAAGGCGTTCGGCGCGGAGTTCTACCTCGACACCGACGCGCATGCCGAGGTCGAACGCGAGCGCGACGAGGTCGTAGTGAAATATGTGGGTCTCGATCGCCAGCCGCACATCGAGCGTTTCGATTACCTGCTCGCTGCCACCGGACGCGCGCCCAACGTGCGCAACCTGGGCCTGGAAAACACCTCCGCGCAACTTGATCGCTTCGGCGTGCCCGATTACGATGCAACCACGATGCGCATCGGCGCGACCTCGTTATTCATCGCCGGCGACGCCAATGCCGACCTGCCGCTGCTGCACGAGGCCGCCGACGAAGGACGTATCGCCGGCGAGAACGCGGCGCGCTATCCCGACGTGCGACCCGGGCTGCGCCGCGCGCCGCTTGCCATCGTGTTCACCGATCCACAGATCGCCATCGTCGGCGGAGGTTTCGCGGCCGTGCGCGATTCGCCCTACGTCACCGGAACGGTATCGTTCGAAGACCAGGGCCGCTCGCGCGTGATGTTGCGCAACCTCGGCCTGCTGCATGTCTACGCCGACCCGGAAACGGGCCTGTTCCTCGGCGCAGAGATGATCGGCCCCGACGCCGAACACATCGGCCACCTCCTCGCCTGGGCGCTGCAGATGAACCTCACCGTGACCGAGATGCTGCGCATGCCGTTCTATCATCCGGTGATCGAGGAAGGTCTGCGCACGGCGTTACGCCACGCGCAGGCCGACGTGGAAGCGGCGCAAGCCAAGCGCGCGGCGTAGTGATGCCAAGATGCTTCGCGCTTAGCCAATGATGCCAAGCGAAACACGAAGATCGGTGCTCGCGCCTGTCGCACTGGCGCTCGCGCTGCTCTGCGCGATCGCCGCGGGCGCTTCGGGCCTCGGCTATCGCTCCGGTCTGTGGGGCCTCGGTATCGGATTCGGCGTGTTGCAATGGGCCGCGTACGCCGCCATGGCGGTGTGCGTGCTTGCGCTCGTCGCCGCGATCCTCACGCGTCCGGGTCGGGGGCGCCACGGCTTCGCAGCCGCATTGCTCGCGCTGCTCATCGCCGCTCCGACTTTCGCGTATCCGGCATGGATGCTCGATCGGGCCAAGCGGCTGCCCAACATCCACGACATCAGCACCGATACCGACAACCCGCCGCAGTACATCGCCGTGCTGCCCGCGCGCGCGAATGCGCCGAACTCGTCGCAATACGGCGGCGCCGCGATCGCCGTGCAGCAGCACCAGGCGTATCCGGGCGTGGTTCCGCTCGAAACGAGCAGCCCGATGGACGTCACCTTCTCGCGAGCGCTCGCAGTGGCACGCGACATGGGCTTCGAGATCGTCGCAACCGATCCTGCCGCAGGCCGCATCGAAGCCACCGACACGACGCGGTGGTTCGGCTTCAAGGACGACATCATCATACGCATCACCCCGCGTCCCGGCGGCAGTCGGGTCGACGTGCGTTCCACCTCACGGATCGGGAGCAGCGACGTCGGCGCCAACGCGCGCCGCATCGAGCGCTATCTGGGCAAGCTCTCCAGGGCGAGCTGAGAGCGCGCCGGCAAGCGATCGCCGACTCCGACGCGCGGCGATGGTTGCTTCGCGTGCGGCGCGCCCTACAATGACGCCCACCGCGAGTTACGCGGGCTCGATACCTTCCAGGAGGATCTCATGCGTCTTTGGGCCGACCGTTGGCAACGCGCATGCGCGTTGATGCTTGTCCTGTCGCCGCATCGCTGTTGCGCAGCAGCGCCTACGCCCAGGAGGGGAAGATCCAGATCCTGTGGCTCGGTCAGTCGGCGTTCCGCATCAAGACGCTGACCGGCAAGGTGATCGTGATCGATCCCTGGCTCACCAAGAACCCGCGCACGCCGGCCGAATACAATAACCTCGACAAGATCGGCAAGATGGACATCATCCTCGTGACCCATGCGCACGGCGATCACCTGGGCCACGGTCCCGATCTCGCGAAGAAGTACAACGCGCCGCTGTGGGGCCCGGCGGGGCTCGGGCAATCGCTGCAGACGCTCGGCATCCTGCCTGCCAACCTCGCGCCGCGCATGGGCAAAGGCGGCACCATCCAGGCGTTTCCCAAGGTGAAGATCACCGCGGTGCACGCCGAGCACAGCTCCGAGCTCCTGTGGCACAACCCCGCCACCGACAAGGACGAAACGCACGTGGGCGGCGAACCGGTCGGATAAAATCATCGAGCTCGAAAACGGGTTCAGGATCTACCACATGGGCGACACGACCAAGGTGTTCCCGATGAAGGAAGGCGACACCATCGAGTTCTGAGCAAGGCCACACGCGCGGCGGGCAAGCGCCGCGCGTGGGATCCGCGCGCAGGTCGGTGCCAACATCGGAGCATGAACTCGATCGTCATCACCGACAGCGACGTCGAGTGGACCGCGGTGCGCGCGCAGGGCGCCGGTGGCCAGAACGTGAACAAGGTCGCCAACGCCGTTCACCTGCGCTTCGACGTACGCGCCTCGTCGCTTCCGGAGGAAATCAAGGAGCGGCTGCTCGCGCTGAGCGATCAGCGCATCAGTGCGGACGGTGTCGCCATCATCAAGGCGCAGCGCTACCGCAGCCTCGAGCGCAATCGGGACGATGCGCTGCAACGCCTCAACGAACTGGTCGCCCGGGTTCTTCGTCCGCCGCGTCCACGCAAACCGACGCGTCCCAGCATGGGCGCGAAGCGCCGGCGACTGGAGGACAAGCACCGACGCGCGCAGACCAAGGCCGGCCGCGCGAAGATCGAATGAAGCGCAAAGGTTGCGTCGTTCGCGCAGCGGCGTCGAGCCTTGCCGTCCTGGCGCTGGCAGGATGCGTGACGTTGACCGAGTTGCCGCGAGCCCTGGTCTACGAGCCTTCAGGCATCCGCGTGCAGAGCCTGCGCTGCGCCGACATCGCGCGCAGCAACGCGCCGCCCAATCCGGTGGATGCGCACGCCGCCCTCGACCCTCGCAGGGTGCGCCTACTCACCTGGAATGTGCACAAGGAGGACGACACGGGCTGGCAGCGGGATCTCGCTCATTTCGTCGCGGACAACGACGTCGTGCTGCTGCAGGAGGCGACGCTCAAAACCGAGCTGCGCAGCATCATCGAAGGCGCCGGGCTAAAATGGGTGATGGCGGTGTCGTTCCTCTACGAGGACACCGACATCGGCGTGCTCACCGCTGCGCGCGTCGCGCCGGTCGCCACCTGCACCATCCGAATCGCCGAGCCGCTGATCGTGATTCCCAAGTCGGCGACCATCGCGTGGTTCGCGCTTTCCGGCCAGCACCAGCGACTTGCCATCGCGAACATCCACGCCATCAACTTCGCCCTGTCGCTGGGTGCGTACAACGAGCAGATGGACGCCATCGCCGAAGCGCTCGCGCACCATACCGGCCCGATCGTGTTTGCCGGCGACCTGAACACCTGGACCGACGATCGCCGTGCCGCGGTCGACAAAGTGGCGCGCCGCCTCGGTCTGCGGGAAATCCTCTATACGCACGATCGCCGCACGCTGTTCTTCGGCAAGCAGCTCGATCATATCTACACGCGTGGAATCGACGTGCTGGCATCCGAGGCGTGGCCTGTCACCTCGTCGGATCACAATCCGGTCAGTGCTACCCTTCGCGTGAAACCGTAAGTCCGCGCACCGCATCGTGGTGTCGCCACTCGAAGAGCACGCCGGCCGCCGGCGCGTTGAAGTGGCGCGCGCGTCGCGCGGTGAGGTCAAGGAGACCATACGATGCTGATTGCAGGACTGCTGCTGTTCATCGGTGTGCATCTCGTCCCCACGCTGCCGGGATTGCGCAACGCGCTGGTCGCTCGTTTGGGCGACCGCGGCTACCGCGGCGTGTTCACTCTCATTTCGTTCGCGGGCTTGTTGCTGATCATCTTCGGCTATCCGCGCTTCGGGGGACGCGACGAGCTCGTGTTCGCGCCCGTGACGGCGGCGATCGTTCTCGCGCCCTACGTCGTGACCCTCGCGCTGATCCTGTTCGCGGCGGCGAACATGCGCGGCTACCTGCGCTACAAGCTGCAGCACCCGATGCTGATCGGCCTGTTCCTCTGGTCGCTCACGCATTTGCTCGCCAACGGGAGTGCGCGCGCGAGCGTCCTGTTCGGCTCGTTCCTCGCCTATTCGCTCGTCGATTTCATCTCCGCGGTACGGCGTCACGCCGTGAAGCCCTTCACGCCGAAGGCGAAGTTCGACGTGATGGCGATCGTCGGAGGCGTGGTTGTCGCGTTGGTCGTGATGGCGGTGCACCGTTGGCTGTTCGGCGTGCCGGCGTCGTCGATCAGCCTGTAGACGCGCCCGGCTTCCGCGGCGAGCGAAACACCGCGTCGCGTCATGCCCTCAACGCTCGGGGTGCCGCTCGCGCCACGCGCGCAACGCCTGCTCGTAGCGCTCGAGCGCTTCCTCGTAAAGCACGAACACGCAGCGGTCGCAGCCGCCGTTGCAGCAATCTTCGGGGCTCAGGACGCGACGGGGCGGTCGGCGGCGGATCGCGATCGAGGTCCAATTGCATCGCACTACCGCTCACTGGGTCTCAGGTCGTGCGTGCCGCCGGCGGGGGCAGGCCGCGACCGCGCAGCTGCCACTCGCGCGCGATCAACACGATGACGGCGATATCGAGGAGCGCCAATCCGAGAAGCACGGGCGAGTGGTGCAGCGCGTAGCGGTGCAGCTGGTAGGCGACGAACAATCCGAAGAACGCGATGGAGATCGGGAACGCCCACATGCGTTCGCGCAGCAGGCTGACCGCCAGGAACACCTTCACGACGCCGTGGCCGATCAGGTAGTAGATCGCGAAGTTCCGGGCATCGCTTTCCAGTGCAGTGGCCAGGCGCGCGAGCAACGTCGCCAGCAGATCGCCGTGCCGCTCCCCGGGACGATGCGCGATCCAGACCCAGATCCACGATTCGAGCGCGGTCGCGCGGAACAGCAGCAGCAGCCCGGCCACGGTTTCGATCATGCCGTCGACGCCCTTGATCATCACGCCGACGTCGAACAGGCGGCGGGTGATCGTGACGTGAGACTGCTTCATGTCTTGAATCGCGCGCGGCATTGGGTGGCTCGCCGTGAGGAGATCGATCGTTGATGAGGACTCGGTCGTCGAGCATTCGCGCCATGACCATCGCCTGACGCGCAATCGCGTCGCCGGACGAATGCGCTGCAGGAGCTCGTCGAAAGAGAGCCCATTGCCTTCCGGAACCACAAGCTCCCCGTCGAGCACGAAGCGTCGTGCACGCAAGGCGCGCAGCCTCTCGACGACTTCGGGGAAGTAGCGCGCGAGCGGCTGGCCTGCCTTCGATTGAAGATGGATCTGCTCTTGGTCGCGAAAGGCAAGACAGCGGAAGCCGTCCCATTCGGGTTCGTGCTGCCACTGTGCGCCCACGGGCAGCGCCGCGACGAGCTTCGCCTCCATCGGCGCATAGCTGGGACTCAGGGGCAGCACTTGAACCGCGTCAACCCAAAGTCACGCCTGACGCCGACGCGAACAGCGTCGCGAACGTTTGCGTGCAAGCCGGACGATCCTCTAGCGGCGGGCCTTGCCTCGCGGCGTGACAGCGGACCGCGGAATCACGCCGGCGCCAGCGCGATCCTTGGGGAAGTTGACCTTCGTCGCCAGACTTTCTATCGCGGAATGCGTGGGCCATTGTCCTTGCTGCAATATGTGCCATGCGATCCGTGCAACCTGTGGCGCGGCCACGCTGGTCCCGTTGGTGGCCACGACCGAGCCCGACCGCGCACCGATACCCAGCACGCCATGCAGGGTGACCGCATCTTCGCTCACGGCGAGCACGTCGGGATCGTAGTCCGGACGCAACCCCCCCACCGGACCGGCACCCGAGTACGCAGCGGGAGTCATCCTCGGGTTTGCATATTGCCCTTGCGGCTGCGCGCCCCCGACGACAATCGGCGCGGCGCCGGTTGCGATGCCACTCATGCTTCCGGCACGCCTGACGTAGCTTGTTGCATTGTCCTCCTGCTCGATTCGACCGCTGACGCGCTGGTAAATTGCATAGGCATCGTCGTCGAAGTACGACTGATGACCAGCCCGCGGATGCCCGGGCGGGCTTTCGCCGCGGCGAATCCACGCATTCACGACACATTCGTCGCCGCTGCTTTCCACCCGGACGATCCATTTGCCTGATGGCGCGAGCGGCAGCGAAGCGTCGAGGTTCGCGGTCGGCGCGATCCACACGCTGATCTTGTCCGCATAGCCGGGCTGCGAAGGCGAATAGACGATTTCGGCGACCGGCCAACCATCGACCAGCAACTGGGTTTTCTGGCCGACGCCGATCAGGGCGCTGCCGTTGCCAGCGGGATCGACCAGTGCGACGCGGATGATCGGGTTTGCATTGGGCCGCGCGGGTTTCACGTAGAGGTAGTTCCAGCTCGACGCGCAATCGTCGGGCAGCACCCGCCAGGCGAGCGATCGGACTCGCGGCTGGCAGAAATCCAGCGTGGCATGGCAACGGCCGAGGTAGGCGTTGCCCGATGGCAGAACGACGGCCGTCGCCACCGGCGGCTGCGCGGATGCGCGCAAGGTCACCCAGGAATCGATCGCCTGCTCGAGCAGCGAAGTCCCGTCGTGCGGGCCGTGCGTGGTCCCATAGCTGAGGTTGAGAACGATCGGCAACGCTCCGCATTTCTCCTGACGCGAGATGTCGTCGGCGCGCATGTGGATGTAGTAGATCGCATCGACCACCCACGGATCCAGGTCGAGGTCCGACGGGTTCTCGGTCACGCGATTGGGAAGCTTCACCAGCACGATCGGCAGGCGCTGAGTCGGGGCGACCTGCGCGGCATTGCGCCCGAACGCAAGTCCGAGCGCTGCAGTCCCGTGCGAAGCGCGGCGACCGAGCGGCTTGAAGCCGCTATCACGGTAGTCGAGTGACAGGGTGCGGTAGATGCGCTCTTCGTCCAGACCGGAAGCGATTGCGCTGTCGATGTCGCTGCCGGTGATCTCGCTTCCGTATCCAATGGACGGTACGAACGGCGGGCCGTCCTGGTCCCACAGATACGCGACGCGGCACTTCCCGTCGGAACGACGGAACTGCTCGTGCGCATAAGCGAATCCATCATCGATTGCTGCCGCCAGCACCTGCCTTGGTAGCGTGTTGCCAAGCTGGGCCACCACGACCGGTTTGGAGACTTCCGGCAGGAGGTAGGCCGCACCGATCTCGTATCGCTCGATCAGCTCGGCCAGACGGGGGTCGCGGCTCTTGCGGTCGAAGAACTGCGCGGTGACCATCGCCGTCAGGAAGCGGTTGGTCGCAAGATGGCTCGGCGGCGTGCGATACATCGCGGGAATGCGTATCCACGTGCGCGCCTCGTCCGCATCGCTGCTCCACGCATAAGCGGCGAACTGCGCTGCTGTCATCCCGGACCCCGACGGAATCTCGGCCCGCAGCTTGATCAGCAGTGGCACCCACACTTCGACGCCGCTGCGCGGCGACACGTACCGGAATTGCGTATCGACCAGCCAGTCGACGTGCGCACCGTCCACATTCGCGCTCTCGACGTCTTTCCACACGCGCAGGCTGCTGCGCGACGCGATCGCCATGTCATCGCTCCCCGATGGGCGTTACATCCACTCGGCGATCGCCTTTTTCCACAGCCAGTTGAGCAAGGACGATGGATTCACGCTCGGCGGAACCGTGCCACCCGAGCTGCTGGTCGCCTGAAGGAAATCGAGGTACGGTACCGACGCGGTCGTGCCGAACTGATCGCTCGCCGGGTCGTAGAACTTCTCGGGTTCGAAGTCGTGCGCCTCGTTGTAGAGCATTCCGTTGAACACCCGCGCCGCGTAGTCGCCGCCGCTGTCGCAGCGTCGCAGGAAATACTCGGCCAGCGAGAAGCCGAGCAATTGGCCGGCAGCGCTGTCGACCGGAAAATGCATACCCGCCACCGTTCGGTTCACCGCCACGCGCACGGCCTGGCGATGCAGCTGTACGCGCCACTGAGCGTCGTAGGGCGGCGCCCCGCCCGCGGTCCTCGAATTCATCAGCGTCCACAGCACCAGCGCCACCATATGCGCTTCGGTGCAATGGCCGCTGGGCAGCGAGCCATGACCCGGCGTGAGGATCATCGGCTGGATCTGCGGCGAATAGGTGATCGCCCGCGGACACGCCATCGCATGCTTGAAACGGAACTCGACGTGGCCGCACAACCGCAACGCCAGGTCGAGCAACTCGAAGGTGTAGCGATGCTTGCCCGGGTGCAGGTTCGCGATCGAGGTCCAGTATGCGAACGGCGGTGTGAGCTGCCCCAGGATCTCGGCGGCACGATCCTCGCGCAAATCGGAGTATCCGTCGACGAACTCGAGCTGCGCCTTGAACTGGTCCGGCGCGGGCGCGATCATCGCGGCGACCGGCATTGCGGTCGCGGTGGCGCCTGGTATCGACCCTTGCGGAGTCACCTCGACGTGCCACAGCGTGAAGCGCGGATGCGTGACCCCGTGCGCCGTGTGCGCGTTCGGCGTGGTGGTCATCTGCAGGTGCGAGGCCAGGTCGAAATCGAGCACCGCGGCGCGGACGCCGTAGTCCCAGTTCGCCAGGTTGTCCGCGCTGTCCTGGGTCCACGGCGGATGGTCGAGGGCGCCCAGCCACGGGCCGATGATCGCCTCACGATGGCGAATCATGCCGTCGACGGCGATCGGACTGTCGTACGGCGCCGCGACTCCGCTCACGCCCGACACTCCGCTCACACCGGAGACTCCGCTCACACCGGAGACTCCGCTCACGCCGGATACGCCGCTGACACCGGACACTCCGCTCACGCCCGACACGCCGCTGACCCCGCTCACTCCGCTCATCGCGTTCTCCCCTGTCTGACGATCCGCGTTGTTTTTGGATCCTCGCTACTCCGGCACGCCCACCTGGCGCAGCACTTCGCCCCACAGCTTGCCGGTCTCGTACCCACGGCTCGGCGAGCGCTCGCGCCATCTCGTGATGGTCAAGCCGGGCTCCAGCCGCAGCAGCTCCGCCGCGGTTTGCCGCGCGCCCTCGTGGTCGCCGAGCTGCCATCGCGCGATCGCGATCGCGCGCAGCGTGGAGGTATGGGTCCGATTGGCGCGTAGAGAGCTCTCCGCCAGCTTGATCGCGCGCTCGTATTGTCCCGAGGAGAGAGCGGCTGTCGCGGCGAGCGAATCGTAGTAGTAGCGCAGCGGATCGAGCGGCGAGAGCCTCAATGCGCGCTGCGTATGCGACATCGCTTGCTTGCCCTCGCCCTTGAAGGCGTGCAGGGTTCCCTTCAGCAGCCACGCGAGCGAATCGTTGGGATTGATGTGCAGCGCGCTCTGGTAGCGCTGCTCGGCGAGGTCCAGGCGTTGCAGCAGGTTGGTATTGACCAGCCCGTCGATCGTGAGTGCGAGCGAGCACCCGGGATCGAGCTCGAGCGCGCGCTTGGTGCATGCGAGCGCGGCCTGGCCTTCGGCACGGGCGTCCGGAGACCAGCCCTGCTGCACGCGCATGACGTGCCATTTCGCGAGCCACGCGCGCGGAGCGGCCTGTCGCGGAACGCGCTCGATGACCGCCTCGAGCATCCGGCGCGCGTGGTCGAAAGCCTGCGGCGAAAGCCGATGCAGCAATGCGACCGCCGCGAGCAGAAGCGTGTAGGTCTGCAACGTCGGGAGCGGTTGGGTCTGCGCCCGCTGCAGCTCGTGGATGATGATAGCCGCGCTCGCCTCCGCGACGACGCGATCGATCAGCTCGTCCTTGCCTTCGAGGATGCCGGCAACGTGCCCCTTGAGCGTGCGTGCCCACACGACGTGGCTGGAAGTGGATTCGGCCAGCTCCGCGGAAAGCGAGAGCGAATTCCCGCTCACCAGGTACGCGCCGGACAGCACGTAGTTTGCCTTGAGATGCCCGCTCACTTCCGCCAGGGACGCATCGCGACCGCGAAACGCAGTGGTGGAAAGGCGCGAGATCACGTGCATTTCGCGCGTGCGCGACAGTGCGCTGATGATCTCGTCGGCAAGAACTTCGCCGAGCATGCCATGCTCGGGCTCGCTGGTCCGCGCGTTGAACGGAATCACGGCGAGCGTAGGCTGCAGGTCGGGTGTTCCCCCGGGGCTGGCCGGGAACATCGGCGTCATGCCCGGTGGCCCGACGCGATAAGCACGCACCGGCCTGCGCAGATGCTTGAGATGGCACTCGCCCAGGTCCTCGATATCCCCGTCGAGGCCGGCGGTAAGCTGGTCGCGCACGTCCGCGGACACGACGATCTCGTCGGGCCCGGCGAGCGAGGTGAGGCGCGCGGCGACGTTGACGCCATGCCCGTAGATGTCATGGTCGTCGGCCAGGAGCGGACTGACGTGCGCCGCCATGCGCAGGAACATCTGCCGCTCCGGCAGCACTCCCGCGTTGCAATCGTGCGCGGCGGATCGGATCGCAAACGCGGCACGTATCGCCGCGACGACCTGCTCGAATTCGAGCATCAGGCCGTCGCCGAGGCTCTTCACGACGTGCCCCGAGAACGATGGGACGATCTCTTTCTCGATGCGACCCGCCAGTGCCCGCCAGCGCGCGACCGCCTCGCTCTCGTTCTCCTCGATGAGGCGCACCGACTCCACGACGTCGATGACCAGCACCGTGCGAACGATCCTGGCGACGTGTGAAAGTGGATCGAGCAGCTGGGCGCTCATAGGCTGCGCAGACCGGGGCCGAGTCCGCGACATTGTGGGGTAACCGATAGTCGTCCACAAGGAAAAACTCCCCGAGCCACTCCGCTCGCCAGCCTCCGTTGCATCCATGCGGGACAGTGTGGGTGCGCGTCGTGGAAGTCATCGACGGAATCTCTACCGGCGCCGCAGCGAATATTCGCTTGACGCTCGCGCGCCAGCATGTAGCGTTCGGCCGCGATGACCCTCATCCGCGAAGCCGCGAGGGCATTGCTGCGCGGGCCCGTCGAGCTGCCATGCACACAACCGGATCGGACTGCCGCCCGACCGAAATGGCTGCCAAGCCTATCGCTCGAGGATGCGGTCGAGGCGGTAACGGCCTTTCGCATCGAGCAGCGAATGCCACAAGTCGCCGCGGTCGGCCAGCCGCTCGCGCACGTTGAAGATCGTGAAATCCTCGACCTTCGCGCCGCGCTCGACTTCTTCCCAGGTGAGCGGAGTCGATACGGTTGCCTCGGGTCGAGGACGCAGCGAGTAGATCGATGCCAGCGTGCGTCCCCACGCGTTCTGGTTGTAATCGACCAGCACGCGGCCGTGCGGACGCTTGGCCACGCGGTACTCCGCGGTGAGCAGCGTAGGGTGCCGCGCGGCCAGCACTTGCGCCAATCCCTTGGCGACGTGCCATACGTCCTTCTGCGTGGGACCACGCACGATGCCCACGTAAATGTGGAAGCCGCGTGAGCCGGTCGTCTTCACCAGCGGTGTCATCGCAAGCGCGACCAGCGCGTCGCGCACCATCAACGCGGCCTCGCGCACGTTCTCGAACGTGGCGCCCGGCACCGGGTCGAGGTCGAAGTGCAGGTAGTCGGGCCGGTCCACGTCGTCGCAACGCGCGTACCACTGGTTGAGATCGATGCAGCCGAGGTTCACCAACCACAAGAGCGCCGCGAGGTCCTGCACCATCGGAAAATCGATGACGCTGCCCGACGCATGCTCGATCGCACAGGTTTGCAGCCACGGCGGACGCGGCGAAGGCGTTCGCTTCATGAAGAAGTGCTCGCCGGTGGCGCCGTTGGGATAGCGCTTCATCACCATCGCACGATCGCGCACGTGCGGCAGCAGGTAAGGCGCGACGTCGGCGTAGTACTGCAGCAGGTCGCGCTTGGCAAGACCGAGGTTGGGCCAGAAGACCTTGTCGAGATTGGTCAGACGGACCCTGCGCTCGGGCGTGACCGCGATCTCGACCTCGCCGAGGTCGCGCGGAATTTCCAATCGAGCACCGGCGCGCGAGCGAGTCGAGGCACTGCGCTTGGTCGCTGTCGAAGGATGGTAGTTGCGCGTGGCATTCGGCGCCATCTATCGCTCCGTCCGGACGCCACAAGGCGCGCCCTGGGCCCGTTGGACCTCCATCGTACGCAAGAGTGCGCACGCTCGAACGCGCCCATTCGGTCGCGCAAGCGGCCGCGCAGCCCGAGTGCGCTGCCGTTGCGGTAAGGTAGCGGCTCCGACACCGAACCGATCGCAAAGCCCGCATGCCTATCGCTTCAACGGGATCGCGCAACGCATCGTCCGCCTGGGACGCACTTGCGCCACGCCTTTTCTGGTTGGCGCTGTGCCTGATCGCGCTCGCTCCCGGCGCCGCACGCGCACAGCAATATCCGAGCCGTCCGATCCGCCTGATCGTTCCGTTCTCGCCAGGAGGCGCCGTCGACGGTCCGGCGCGCCTGATCGCCCAGCACATGTCGCAGCGGCTCGGCCAGCCCATGGTCGTGGAGAACAAGCCCGGCGCGGGCGCGACCATCGGAACCGAGCTGGTGGCGAAGTCCCCGCCCGACGGCTACACGCTTCTCCTCGCCTCGCAGACCAACGCCATCAGTGCGTCGCTGTACAGGCACTTGAGCTACGACCCGGTCGCGGACTTCGCGCCGATCTCCCTGATCGGACGCGAGCCCGGCGTGCTGGTGGTCAATCCATCGGTTCCCGCGCACACGTTGCAGGAATTCATCGCCTGGGTGAAATCGCGTCCCGGGCAGGTCGATTACGGCTCCAGTGGCAACGGCAGCGGACAGCATCTGTTCATGGCGCTGCTCGCCTCGTCGACCGGCATGAACCTCAACCACGTTCCCTATCGCGGCAGCGGACAGGCAACCACCGATCTCATTTCAGGCGTGGTCTCGGCATCGATTCCCGGCACCGCGGGGATGGTGGGCCACATCAAGGCCGGAAAGCTGCGGCCGCTCGCAGTGACCGGCGCGAAGCGATCGCCGCAGCTTCCCGACGTGCCCACCATGATGGAATCCGGCGTTCCCGGCTACGAGGCCTACGTCTGGATGGGACTCCTGGCGCCGAAGGGAACGCCGCAGCCGATCATCGACCGACTCTATCGCGAG
>DATKLH010000509.1:0-19924 GCA_035542515.1 Casimicrobiaceae bacterium | reverse complement strand
CTTCTGCCGCGCGTCCAACAGCGCGCGGCATCGACGGTGCTGCCGCGAGTCTCTAGCGCTTGGAGCTGCGCAGAAAGAAGCTGACCGCGGCCCAGTAGATGGCGAGCGCGAGCAGCGGCAGCAGTGCGGGTCGGGCACGATA
The DNA here is from genome assembly GCA_035542515.1 of Casimicrobiaceae bacterium. GTDB lineage: Bacteria > Pseudomonadota > Gammaproteobacteria > Burkholderiales > Casimicrobiaceae > VBCG01. The sequence continues at coordinate 19,782 of DATKLH010000509.1, read as the reverse complement.
GCCGGTGAACGAAGCGAGCATGCCGCCCAATCGTCCGCTGTCGTCGAGCAAACGCGTGGAATCCCACACTGGATCGAGCAGTGGCGGGAGCGCACCGAGCGCCACCAGCTTTTCGAGGCCGGACATGAGCAGAGCGCCGGCGAGCAGGAGCAGAAGCGCTTCGCTTACGCGGAAGAACGTGCGCCAGGAAAACCAGCGCGTTCCCTGCTGCAGCAGCCAGAAGGTGGCGAACGCGGCGACGAGGCCCAGCACGAGCACGATCGAGAAATTGCGTATGCCGCTGGACTCGGCGCCGAGGCCGTACAGGAATACCACCGCCTCGGAGGTCTCGCGTCCCACCGCGAGTGCCACGACGACGAGCAGGCCCCACCAGTTCGCGGCGCTCGCATTGCGTGCCATATCCTCCTCGAGGTCCTTCTTGAAGGTGCGCCCGTGCTTGCGCATCCAGAACACCATTTGCACGATCAGCCCGGCGGCGACGAGCTGGATGCCCAGCTGGAAGTACTCGAGTGCACTGTCGGACAACGACGACGCGATCCCGAGCATCGCGAGCGCGAGCAGGATGGCGAGACCGGCGCCCGCGGCGACGCCGCCCCACAGGTATCGCAGGCCGATGCGAGCATCCGGTCGGCGCTTCAGCCACGCGTAGAGAATGCCGACGACAAGCATCGCCTCCGCAGATTCCCGCCATACGATGAAAAGCGCGTTGCCCATGCCTGATCCCATCGAGATAGGGCTATTTCGCGACGACCTTTCCCTGGGCGGTCGCCTCGTGGTATTCGTCGAAGAACTTGTATTCGCCCGCCTTGAGCGCGTTGATGGTGAGCGTCGCCTTCTTGCCCGGCGGCACCACCTTCTCCTGGCGCAGGTCCTTGCTCTCGAACTCGATGGCGGACTTGCCCTCGTTGCTGACTTCCAGCTTGAACTTCTTCCCCGCCGGCACCTCGATCACGGTGGGCTCGAAGCGTCCGTTCTTCGCGGAGAGCGTGAAGCTCGGCATGTCCTCGGCAAGGACCGGCAGAGCGACAAGCGCAGCAGAAACGGACAGCGCGGCAACGAGCTTCATGGCGGGGACGCGGGCCGGAGTTTTCGGGACAGCCAGATTAACAGAGCTTCCCGCGCTTGTAAATAGGAATGATTCGCGTTTACCTGGCGCTCTGATCCAGCTCAAGGCGCCTGCGCGAAGCGATTGATGATCCGCCGGTACGGTGATCCATGGCGCTTCGCGCTTTGAGCGCTGCTTTAGCCGCCCTCGCCGCCGACCGCCACCGATGCGGGCGCGGGTTGGCGCGCGCGCAACGCGCGTACCGTGATGACCGCGAGCCCGACGGCCAGGCACGCCATGCCCAGCGTCTCGTTCGCGCTCAGTCGCTCCCCGAACAGGGCCATCGACGAGGCGAGCGCGATCACCGGGATGGCGAACATGTTGAGCGACGCCGTGCCCGCCGGCAGCCAGCGCACGATCTGCATCCAGAGCAGGAATCCGAGTCCGGTCGACAGGGCGCCGACATAGACCATCAGCAACACCTGCGCAACCGACCACGAGGTCGGTGGAAAGCTGTGCGCGAGCATCAGCACGGTCAGCGGCACGTTGCCGATGAGCGTCTGCCACGTCACGAAGCTCAACAGATCGAACTTCGGATCGCGCGAGAAGTACTTGGTGCAAACGGTTCCCGCCGCCCAGCCGAATCCGGACGAAATGGCCCACAGCTTGGGTGTGATGTCGCCGCGCCAGTCCCATGGCGCAACGATGAGTGTCAATCCGGTCAGCGCGAAGGCCACTGCGAGCCACTGACTGCCGCGAACCCGTTGGTGCAGCACCGGCCAGGCGATGAGCAACGTCCAGAACGGCATGGTGAACACGAGCACCGAGGTTCGACCGGCTCCGCCGCCAGCCAGGGCCATGGTCGTCGAGCCGAAGTTCAGGGTCGTTTGAAACAGCCCGGTGATCAGCACCGCCTTCCACGAGCTGGGCCATAGCGGGCCGCCGCGCCACCACAGCACCGCAGCCAGCACTGCGGCGGCGAGCCACGTGCGTTCCACGTTGAACACGACCGGATCGGCGGCGGCGAGCGCGAGCTTCATCGCGATCCAGTTGCCACCCCACGCCAGGGTGAGAATGCACAACGCGACGTACGCGCCGGCTCGCGACCGCACGCCGAACATGCCTCTCACCGCGCCAGGAACGGCTCGATCGCGCGTGCCACCGCCTCGGGCTGATCGTGATGCAGCATGTGACCTGCGTTGTCGATCACCGCGAGCTCGCATCGCGGGACATGACTCATGCGTTCGCTTACCACGGTGAGCGGGTCGGCGTCGCTTGCGCGGCCTCGCAGCCACTTCAGAACGTGCGACTGCGCCGCAACGACCCACAACACCGGCGCGGCGATGCGACGCCAGACCGCGTAGACCTCCTCGAGGCGGTACACCGTGGGAAACGGGAGCTTGTGCCGCGGATCCGAACGCAGGCGCGCGCTGCCGTCGGCGAGCTGCTCCGCCCAATGCGAAGCGAGGAACTCGGCCTTGTCGCGCGGCAATCGCGGATTGGTCCTCTGCAGTCGCGTCGCGACGTCGGCCAGGCTTGCATACGGCGCGAACGATGGGTCGCTCTTCAATGCATCGAGCCACTTTTCCATCTTGGCCGGGGCGACGTCGGCCGCCTCACCCGGGATTCCGAAGGCATCGAGCGAAACCACGCGTCGCACACGCGCGGGCCGCACGCCGGCGTAGACCATGACGACGTTGCCACCAAGGCTGTGGCCGACGAGGTCCACTGCGTCCGCGGGTGCGAAATGATCGATCAGCGCGTCGAGATCGGCGATGTAATCGGCGAACCAGTAGCCCTGCGCCTGCCACTGCGTACCTCCAAACCCGCGCAGGTCCGGCGCGATCACGTGCCAGCGACCGCGCAGCTCATCGACGAGAAATTGAAACGACGCGCCGATGTCCATCCAGCCATGCAGCATCACGAGCATCGGCGCCCCGGCATCGCCCCACTCGAGGACGTGATGCCGCATGCCGCGCAGATCGACGAACTGCGATCGCGCGGGAATCAAGGGCGCACGAAGGCCGCGCAGGGGCCCGCCATCGCTATTTCTTCTTGCACAACGCCACGCCGTCCTGCCAACCGGTCCGATAGTTGGGATCGCTCGCAAAGCGCTCGGCATCCTTGCGCTCGCGCCCGCCCGAGCTCGCACAACCGTCGGCGTAACCCTGGCGATACGGCAACGGAAAGCCGGAGAGATTGATCGAAGGCGGTGGCGGTTCGACGTTGCGCGGCGTGGGCGCGGCCGGCGGAGGTCGCGTGGGGGCGACTTCGGGCGCGGCGCATCCAGCCGCCAGCGCCGCGAGCATCAATGCGATGGCGCAGGCACGCACGGCGGAAGGGCAATCGCGCGGCGTCGTGCAGTTTGCGCCGGATCGAGACAAGGCGTGGACAGATGACAGCGAGATCGGAGAGTAGAATTCTACAGCACGAACCAAGTCCTCCCGGCAACACGCTGCCGCGCACGACGCGCGTTGTTCTCGTGCCATGGGTTGGCGAGCGCCGACGGGCTGCGCCTGGTGTGGCTGTCCCGGAGATACTTGCCGAACTCCGTCGTCATGGGTTGCTGCCCGGGTAGAAGCGGCGAAAACGCCGCGCGACGCGAAGCGAGCCGCAGCCGCTACCGGGTATATGGGCAAGGTTCGCGACGATGTAGCGCGTCGCTTCTCGTCCCGCTCTTATGCAACATAGTTGCGGGACGGCGCACCAGGCGACTGCGACATTTCAACCTCGATGCACAAGGCGCAGCACCGATGTCTCGCCATTCGCCGGATCCGCAGACGCGTTTTGCATCGATGTTGGCATCATGACCGTGCCCCGTTTCGTCCACCTCCGTCTGCACAGCGAGTTCTCCATCGCGGACGGCACGCTGCGCATCGACGATGCCGTCGCGGCAGCGGCGGCCGACGCGATGCCCGCGCTCGCGCTGTCCGATCTCGCCAACGAGTTCGGCCTGGTCAAGTTCTACAAGGCCGCGCGCGCCAAAGGCATCAAGCCCATCGCCGGGTGCGACGTCCATATCACCAGCGACCGCGAACGCGACGCTTGGTCGCGCGCGCTGCTGCTGGTCGTCGATCGCACCGGTTACCTGCGCTTGTGCGATTGGCTGACACGCGCGTATCGCAGCAACCAGCATCGCGGCCGCGCCGAGCTGCGTCGCGAGTGGTTCGACGAAGGCACTGACGGATTGATCGCGCTGTCCGGTGCGCGCGATGGCGACGTCGGCAACGCGCTGCTGCAAGGCAACGATGCGGGGGCCGCGAAGCTCGCCAAGCAATGGGCGCAATGGTTCCCCAATCGCTACTACCTCGAAGTGCAGCGGGCGGGCCACGCGGAAGACGACGGTCTCACCGCCGCGACCATCGCGCTTGCGAGTCAGCTCGACCTGCCGGTGGTCGCGACGCATCCGGTGCAGTTCCTCAAGCGCGAGGACTACCGCGCCCACGAGACGCGTGTCTGCATCGCCGAAGGTCACGTCCTGTCCGACACGCGACGCCCGCGACGCTTCACAGCGGAACAGTACTTCACGACGCAGGCGGAGATGGCGGCGCGCTTCGCCGACGTGCCCGAAGCGCTCGCCAACAGCGTCGCGATCGCGCAACGGTGCAATCTGCAGATTCCGCTCGGCAAGAGCCACCTGCCGCTGTTTCCAACCCCGGCGGGCGTGTCGCTTGAAGAACACCTGCGCAGCGAAGCCGCGGCCGGCCTGGAGCGTCGTCTCGCGCGCCTGTATCCCGATCCGGCCGAGCGCGAGCGTCGTCGACCGGAGTATTTCGAGCGCCTCGAGTTCGAAACCGGGACCATCGTGCAGATGGGCTTCGCCGGCTACTTCCTGATCGTCGCGGACTTCATCAACTGGGCGAAGAACAACGGCGTTCCGGTGGGTCCGGGGCGCGGCTCGGGCGCGGGTTCCGTGGTCGCATGGTCGCTCGGCATCACCGATCTGGATCCGCTGCGCTACCAGCTCCTGTTCGAGCGCTTCCTCAATCCCGAGCGCGTGTCGATGCCCGACTTCGACATCGATTTCTGCCAGGACGGACGCGATCGCGTGATCGATTACGTCAAGCAGAAGTACGGCGCCGATTCGGTGTCGCAGATCGCAACCTTCGGCACGCTCGCGGCCAAAGCCGCCGTGCGCGACGTCGGGCGCGTGCTCGACCTGCCCTACTCGTTCGTCGATGGCATCGCCAAGCTTATTCCATTCCAGCCGGGCAAGACCGTCACGCTGCGCACGCGCGTCGGCGATCCCGAGTCGAACGTGATCTATGCGCGCGAGGTCGAGCCGCTGATCGGGCAACGCGAAGGCGAGGAAGAGGAAGTGCGCGAGCTGCTCGCGCTCGCCGAGCAACTCGAGGGCTTGCCGCGCAACGTCGGGATGCATGCCGGCGGCGTGCTGATCGCGCCAGGCAAGCTCACGGACTTCTGTCCGCTGTACGTTCAGCCGGGCGCCGAAGCGCCGGTCTCGCAGTTCGACAAGGACGACGTCGAAGCGGTCGGGCTGGTCAAGTTCGACTTCCTCGGGCTCACGACGCTCACCATTCTCGATCGTACGCTGCGCTACATCCGCAAGCTCGATCCGTCGTTCGCGATGACGCTCGAGGACCTTCCGCTCGACGACAAGGCCGCGTACGAGATCTTCCGCACCGCGAACACATCCGCCGTGTTCCAGTTCGAATCGCGCGGCATGCGCGACCTGCTGGTGCGCGCTCGCCCGGACCGCTTCGAGGACATCATCGCGCTGGTCGCGCTCTACCGGCCCGGCCCGATGGACCTGATCCCCGACTACGTCGATCGCAAGCACGGCAAGCAGCGCGTCGAATATCTCGATCCGCGGCTGCAGGGGATCCTCGGTCCGACCTACGGGGTGATGGTCTACCAGGAACAGGTCATGCAGATCGCGCAGGTGATCGGCAACTACACGCTGGGTGGCGCCGACCTGCTGCGTCGCGCGATGGGCAAGAAGAAGCCCGAGGAGATGGCGAAGCATCGCGACATCTTCGTCGCCGGGGCCACCGCGAACGGATTGAGCGAAGCGAAAGCGAACCAGCTCTTCGACCTGATGGAGCGCTTCGCAGGCTACGGCTTCAACAAGTCGCACGCGGCTGCCTATGCGCTGGTCGCGTACCAGACCGCGTACTTCAAGGCACATCACGCCGCGGCGTTCATGGCAGCGAACCTTTCGCTGGTCATGGACGACACCGACAAGCTGAAGGCGCTCTACGACGACGCGCTCGACCAGAAGCTCGCGGTCCTGCCGCCCGACATCAACGCATCGAACTACCGTTTCGAGCCGGTCGATCGCTCGCGCATCCGCTACGGTCTGGGCGGCATCAAGGGCACCGGCGAGGCCGCGATCAACGCGATCGTCGCCGCGCGCGAATCGGGCGGTCCGTTCAAGGACCTGTTCGACTTCTGCCGACGCGTCGACAAGCGTCTGGTGAATCGTCGCGTGGTCGAGGCGCTGGTGCGTGGCGGCGCGTTCGACAGCGTGGATGCGCGCCGCGGCACGTTGTTCGCGTCGGTCGGTATCGCGCTCGATGCAGGCGAGCGCGCTGCGGCGAGCGCGTCGCAGGTCTCGCTGTTCGGCGATGAAACCGCCGCGCCGTCCGCCGACCTGATCAAGGCACGCGAATGGACGGAGGCCGAGCGACTGTCGCACGAGAAGACCGCGCTCGGCTTCTACCTGAGCGGTCATCCGTTCACCGCGCACGCGACCGAGCTCGCCTCGATCGTACGCACATCGCTGGCGAACCTGCAGCCGCGATCCGAACGCGTGCTCATCGCCGGGATCGTCACCGCACTGCGGGTGCAGACCGGCCGGCGCGGCAAGACGGCGTTCGTCACACTCGACGATGGCAAGGGGCGCGTCGAGGCGCTGGTCTACAACGAAACGTTCGACTCGGTCCGCAACCTGCTGCGCGAGGACCAGCTCGTCGTGCTCGAAGCGCGCGTGATGCAACGCATCTCCGACGATGGCGAGCTGCAGGGCCTGCGCGTGATCGTCGAGACCGCGTACGATCTCGCGGCGGTGCGCAAGCGCTGGGCGCGCGGGCTGAAGCTCGCCTGCAACGGCAATGCGTCGGCCGACCGGCTCGGGCAGATCCTCGCGCCGTTCCGTCCCGGCGACAAACCCGTCACCATCGCCTACCACAGCGACCGGGCAGGCGGCGAGGTCGAACTGCCCGAGTCGTGGCGCGTGAACCTCGACGATGCGCTGATCGAGCGTTTGCGCGAATGGCTGGCGCCGGAGAATGTGGTGGTGGTGTATTGAGGTCCCAACAGCGCAATTAGTAGTTGGTAGTTAGTGGTTAGTGTGCCCAAGCGCGAATCGGCGCGAATCAAGACATCAGCGGCGGTGTATTGAAGAGCCAACTGCGCGGTTAGTGGTTAGTGTGCCTCGGCGCGCACCGGCGCGAATCAAGACATTGCAATCGACCCGTCGCCTCACGCGTAGGGGTAGTGCGACATGCGGGCTCGCTCGTCTGGCCCCACTAACCACTAACTACTAACCACCAGCCACGCCTTCCGTGCACCGACACGCGGCGACTGCACCGCTGCACGCACCCTCGCGATGCTCACCCAACTCGCCACCCGCTACGGCTCGTTCCTGCGCCAGCCGCACGTCACCGTCCTGCTGGTCACAGCGCTGATCACGCGGATGCCCCTGGGCACTGTCGGATTCTCGATGCTGATGCATCTGCGCGACATCAGCGGCTCGTTCGCGACGGCCGGAACCGCGGGCGGGACCTATCTCGCGAGCTCGGCGCTGTTCGCGCCGGTGCTCGGCCGCATCATCGACCGCAATGGCCCGCGTGTGCCCCTCCTGGTATGCGCCATTGTCTGTCCGCTCGCATTGCTCCTCATCGTGTTCGCGCGACCGCTGCAGCTCGGATTGCCGACGCTTACGTTCGCGGCCGCGGTGGCCGGTGCATTCGCACCTCCGATCACCGTGCTGATGCGCACGATCTGGCGTTATCGATTCACCGACGAGCATGACCGGCGCATCGCCTACGCCGTCGACGCCGTCCTGGTCGAGTTGGCATTCACGCTCGGCCCTGCGCTGATCGGCGTGCTGCTCGCCATTGCGACGCCGAGCATCGCGTTCGCGGTCGCATGGGTGTTCATGGCGATCGCCGTCCCGGTGTTCGCGGCGTCCCCGGCGATGCGCTACTGGAAACACGAACCGGGCGTCGAGCGACATCTGCTCGGACCGCTCACCGAGCCACGGCTGCTGGTCGTGTACTTGGTCACCGCGCTGCTGACCTTCAGCCTCGGCATGCTCGAGGTCGGCTATCCCGGCTTCGCCACCGCCGCCGGTGCTCCGGCGCTGGCCGGGATGCTGCTCGCGATCAATTCGAGCGGAAGCGCGCTGGGTGGGCTCGCGTACGGCGGCTTGCATATCGCGCGGCCGGTCGAACGTCAATTGCGCGCATCGCTCCTGTTGCTCGCGATCCCGCTCGCCCTGCACATCCCGGTGACTGCCATGTCGCTGCTCGCCGTGCTGGCGTTCGCAGCGGGGCTGTTCATCGCACCTTCGCTGGCCGCCGCGACCATGCTGGTCAGCAGCAACGCACCATCGCGCTATGCGACCGAGGCGTTTACGTGGTCCGCGACGTTCATCATCGCCGGCGTCGGCGCAGGCATGGCGTTCGCGGGCCAACTGCTCGAACGCACCAATGCGAACACGGTGTTCGGCGCCGCAGCCGTGGCAGCACTCGTCGCTGCGTCGGCGGCATTGGCTTTGCGACCGCGCTAGCGTTCGTCGAGGTCCGATCGCAGGACGTGCCCGGCGGTGTCGTCGATGCCTCGTCCGCACGACGCAACTATTTGCACGCGATACCCGAAGAGCCCGACGTGCCGGCACACGCGTTGCTAACGGTCGCATCACGTCAGCGACGTGTTCATCAAATCCCGCTGGATTGCGGCTCGCGTCGCGGGGAGCGTACTGCAAGCGGTAAAAGTTACACACCGCCGCATGTAAGAGTGCGGGAGCCATCCGGCGCGCTCCGACAGACCGTGTGTGATACGAGGAGAAACCGCAATGTCGATTTCACTGATTCTTCTGATTGTGCTTGTGCTGTTGCTGGTCGGCGCATTGCCCACGTGGGGATACAGCTCGGGTTGGGGTTACTGGCCAAGCGGCGGACTGGGACTGGTGGTCCTGATCCTGATCGTCCTGATGCTGATGGGAAGACTTTGACGATAGACCGGGAACGTCCTCTCGGGCATGCTGCCGAAACGGCAGGTTCAATCGCGGCAAAGCGCCGCGCGGTCGGGCTGATGATGCGCGCTGTGAGTGTGGCGTTTCAACAACCACGCTAGCGCATCATCAGCACCACCGAAATGGCGAGCGCAGCAAGCGCGATCACGCCCACCACGCCCACCAGCGCCAGGATCGTGTAGCGCGTCTCGCCCTGCAGCACCGAGAGCTCGTCGACGAGCTCGACCAGTTGCGAAGCGGTCGCCACCGGAAACGGGGCAGGCGCGGACTCCGTCGGAGCGGGCGTGGACGTCGCCTCGGCGGGCGCATCGCCCAGCTCGATGGGCAGGATCATGGTGAAGCGCGTGATCGGCAGGCTGCGATGACTGCGCGTGTTCCACACCTTGGTTCGCTTGCCCGAACGCAGCTCGTAGCCCATCCCCACCGTTTCATGTCGCGATACGCGCTCGCCCGCGTCGATGAAGAACTTGGTGGGCAGGCGCCCGCTCACGGCAACCTTGAGCAGCGCATCGAACTTGCCGCTGGGCATCGCGATGTTGATCTGGTAACGCGCCAACGAGCGCAGCGCGGCATCGTCGGTCTCGCCGACATAGACCAGCGTTCCGGTCGTGCGCGCGCCGTCGCGTCCGTTGCCGTTGTGCGCGTCGTTCTTGCGACGAACGCGCAGCACTCCGCCCAACGCCGCGAGCGTGCCGGAAGGAAACAACTCGACGCCGTCACCCTCGGAGAGGGCGACCTTCATGACCAGGATGCTGTCGGCGCCGTCCTCGATGATCAGCCGCGCCTTGGTCGGCCGAAATCCCACGAGCGGCATTGCGATTCCGTTGTTGTCGTAGCGGCCTCTACACGCCGCCTGCGTACTTCGATCCCCCCGCCCCAACGGGCCGATTCTATTCTGCGCAGGGTGTCTCGGCGAAGCCTCGCCGACCGCCGGCTCAGGCTTTTTTGCACCTGTGGGGCGGCCTTCGACCGCCCGGATCGTGGCTTGTGCACAACATCACAGGCCTTTTCTTAAAGGCGTTTGCTTGAAAGAAGCGCTAAGACTTTGGCACACTGTGTGGCTCGCTCACTGAAGCGCCTTGCAGTCGTTGCGAAAGGAGAACCCATGGCGGCCCGCTCGATCGCATCGCTCACCATTTCGTTTGGCCTGGTCACGATCCCGGTCAAGCTGTACTCCGCAACTCAGGCTTCCGGAGGCATTTCGTTCAACCTGCTGCACAAGACCTGCGGATCGCGGCTGCGGCAGCAGTACATCTGCCAGAAGGAAGGCGTGGTGGTGGAGCGCGCCGACATGGTGAAGGGCTTCGAGTTCACCAAGGACCAGTACGTCACCTTCACGCCCGAGGAATTGAAGGACCTCGAGGAAGAAGGCACGCGTGCGGTGGAGATCGTCGAGTTCCTGCCCGCGGACAGCGTCGACCCGATCTATTACGACAAGGCGTATTTCCTCGCGCCCGACAAAGGCGGCAACAAGCCCTACGCGCTGCTGGTCGAGAGCATGCGCCAGACGCAGCAGTCGGCCATCGGACGCTGGGCCGCGCGCGGCAAGATGTACATCGTGCAATTGCGCGCAGTCGAGGGCGGACTGGTGATGCAGCAGCTGCTCTATGCACCCGAGGTGCGCAACCTGCAGGAGCTCGAGATCCCCGAAACACCGGTGCGCGAGCAGGAGCTCGCGCTCGCGAAGCAGCTCATCGCGCAGACCGCCGGCGAGCGCTTCGATCCCAACGCCTACGAGGACGAAGTGAAGAAGCGCATCGAGGCTGCCGTCGAAAAGAAGATCGAGGGCAAGGAGATCGAGATCTCGCCGCTGCTGCCGCCGGCCGGAGGCCAGGTCATCGACCTGATGGAGGCGCTGCGCGCAAGCGTGAAAAAAGCCGCGGGCACAGCGCCACCCGCCGCCAAGACCGCTGCGGCCGGCGGCGCGCGCAAACCCGCGCGCAAGGCCGCCGCACCTGCCGCCGTAAACGCGCCCGCCACTCGAGCCAAGGCGGGGAAGCGCTAAAACCGCTAGATGCCGGCCGCGACGGGCTATACTTTTCGCGAAGTCCGCGCGCTTCTCAAGCTTTCGCGCGGGGTCATCATCGGGTTCGTCGAGGCGGGATTCGCGCATCCGACGCGCGGCGCGCACAACGAATACCGCTTCACTTTCGCCGACCTGTGCGCGTTGCGCGTCGCGCAGGACCTGGTGGCAGCCCAACTCGCCCCGCAGCGCATCCTGCGCGCGTTGCGTCGCCTGCGCGAGCAGCTCCCCGACACGCCGCCGCGTCGCGGATTGCGCATCGAAGCCGTTGGCGACCGGGTGATCGTGACCGACGGCGCTTCGCGCTGGAGCGCCGACACGGGTCAGTATCTCCTTGCACTGGACGTTGCGTCCCCGTCGGGTCAGCTGCGTTTTCTTCCGGCCAAGGCGCCGCAATCCTCAACTGAGGCACCCGAGCGTCGTCCTACGTCAACGACACGACGGTCACGCCACGTCGTGCACGACACTGCAGCGGTTGCAGAGGCGCGCGCGGAGTTCGAGCAGTCGCAAAGCGCCGGTACGATCGACGCCACCGTTTACGTCAATCTCGGCTACGCGCTGCACGAGGCGCGACGCCTCGATGATGCGCTCGCGGTCTACGAGGCAGGCCTCGGCGTGGCGGGTCAGGATCCGCTGCTGCTGTTCAATCTCGCCGTGCTGCTCGAAGACATGCAGCGCGCCACGGCCGCGGAGGTCGCTTATCGCGCAGCGGTAGCGGCCGATCCGGAGTTCGCCGATGCGCATTACAACCTTGCGCTGCTCTACGAATCGATGGGCAGGCCGCAGCTCGCGCTGAGGCACTTCAACGCCTATCGAAAGCGGACGAGGGACTAGAACACCAAGATCGTAGCGCGCCATCGTGCGGATTTCGTGGCGGCGTTGATGTAGCCGGCAAAACCATCAATCCACGACTTCGCAACAGTCGGTCTTCAGGTGCTATCTGCTGTAGCCGTGGAATCCGCGCGAGCGCCCGCTAAGGTCCCGGTTTTCTATTCCATCGTTATCGTGACTTCGAGCGGCCGGTTGTCGTGGGCGCGTACCCCACACGGCCCATGATCTCGGCAGTGATTTCCTGCCGCACGCCGAAGAATCCTTTCCAGGGATCCTTGCGTCGCTTGAGCAAGCCGGGCACGTTCTTGACGGTGAAGTGCCCGAAGCGAGGGTCCTTGTCGAGATCCGCAAATGCGATGGGCAGCGACACCGGCGCGTTGGCCTTCGCGCGTACCGAATAGGCCGCGACGGCGGTTGCGCCCTGCGCGTTGCGCAGGTAGTCGACGAACACCTTGCCGGTACGCGTGGCCTTGTTCATCTTCGAGGTGAAGCGATCGGGGAAGGTGCGCACCAGCAGCTCCGCCGCAGCCTTGGTGAACCCAGTGATGTCATCCCAAGGGACCGTGGGCTCGATCGGAACGACGAGATGCAGGCCCTTGCCGCCGGTGGTCTTGAGAAACGATTCGAGGCCCAGCGTGTCGAGCAGCTTGCGAGTCACGGTGACCGCTTCGACCACGCGGTCCCACGCCAGGCCTTCATCCGGATCGAGGTCGAACACGATGCGGTCGGGACGATCGAGGCTGCCCTCGCGCGCGCCCCATGGATGCAACTCCAGCACGCCCATCTGCAGCAACGCGACCACCGCCGTGACCGAGTTCGCCATGAGATAGGTCGCGGAGCCGTTGGATTCGGGCACCTCGATGCGATCGATGAGTGTCGGAACGTTGCTCGCCGCATGCTTTTGATAGAAGCACTGCTTGTTCCACCCGTCGGGACAACGAACCAGCGTCAGCGGTCGGTACTCGAGGTGCGGGACGATCCATTCGCCAACGGCAGCGTAGTAGTCGGCGACTTCGCGCTTGGTGATGCCCGCTTCGGGGTACAGCAGCTTGTCGGGGTTGCTGATCTTCACTCCGGCGACTGCGTCCTCGCCGGAAGCCTCGGCCTTTGTGCGGGCGCGCGTCGCGACACGCTTGGCCGAGCTCGCCGCCGGCGGATCGGCAGGTTGCTCCTCGGTCACATGCGCGGGCCGCTCGCGCACGACGTCGCGCGCCTTCTTGTCTTCGCGCAGCCCCTGGAACGAGGGATGACGCAGCGTGCCATCGTTGGTCCACTCGGTGAACGTCACCTCCGCGACCAGGGTGGGCCTCACCCAATGCGCGCGCCGGCCCTCGGCGCCGGTTGGCGGATCGACGAAGGCAGGTCGGTCGGTGGCGAGCTTGCGCAACTTGTCGTGCAACGATTCGAGCGTGGCGGCGGTGAACCCGGTCCCGACCTTGCCGGCGTAGCGCAATTGCTTCGCCTCATCGTAGTAGCCCAGCAGCAGCGCGCCGAATCCCGACCGCGAACCCTGCGGATCGGTGTATCCGCCGATGACCATTTCCTGGCGCTGCGCGCACTTGGTCTTCACCCACGAACCGCTCCGCTTGCCCTGGTAGGTGGAGTTCGCACGCTTGGAGACGATGCCCTCGAGCCCCAGGCGACACGCTTGTGCGAGCACTTCCTTGCCGCTGCCTTCCATGTGCTCGCTGAATCGCACGCCCGAGGAACCCTGCAGCACCTTCGCGAGCAGCTGCTTGCGCTCGAGCAGCGCTGCCTCGCGCAGGTCGTATCCGTCGAGGTACATGAGGTCGAACGCGTAGTAGGCGAGCGCGGTTGCACCTTCGGACAACGCGTTCTGCAGCAGCTGGAAGCTGGACCGGCCCTTCTCGTCGGTGGCCACGACCTCGCCATCGATCCATGCCGTCGCGACGGGAAGGCGGGCCATCGCGGCAGCGACGGTCGGGAACGAATCGGTCCAGTCCTTGCCATTGCGCGAGAACATGCGGCACTCGCCATCCGCGACGCGACATAGCATGCGATAGCCGTCGTACTTGATCTCGTGCACCCAGTCGTCCGTGACGGGCGCCTCGTCGACCAGCGTCGCGAGCTGTGGGGTGACGAAGTCGGGTTGCGCGACCTTGCGCGCACCGGCGATGCGCTGCACGTCGATCCGCGGCTTGCGACGACGCACCGCGCCGGATCGCATGTTCTCGGCAACCGACTTGTTGGAGTGCCACACGCGGTCCGGATCCTGTGCGATCGACTCCAGCGTGCGCCCCGAGGCAACGCTCTCGGGACGCTCATCGACGATGCGCGCGTCCACGCCACGGCGCGCGTATGCGTCGTTTTCCTTGATCAGGAGCCAGCCCTTGTCACCGTCGTACTTGCCGCTGCGACCGCGAACGAGCGTCCAGCCGCCATTGAGCTTCGCGCCGTGGAGGATGAACTTGAGCTTGCCCTTCGCATAACCTGCGCGCGGATCCTCGACCGGCTCCCAGGTTCCGCGGTCCCACAGCAGCACCGTACCCGCACCATACTGCTTGGGTGGAATGACGCCTTCGAAGTCGCCGTACTCGAGCGGGTGATCTTCGACGTGCATCGCAAGCCGCTTGTCGTTGGGATCGAGGCTCGGTCCCTTGGGCACCGCCCAGCTCAGCAGCACGCCATCGAGCTCGAGGCGAAAGTCGTAGTGAAGATGACTCGCCGCGTGCTTCTGGATCACGAAGGACAGATCGCGCGCCTTGCGCCGGCCGATACGCCCGGCGGGCTCCGGCGTGATCTTGAAGTTGCGTTTCTTGCGATAGGTCTCGAGCGCCATGCGAGGCTCGCGTCGAAGCGTTCACGCGACGGGTCTGACTTGCAGCCATGATACGCGGGCGGCACGTGCGACCGTACCGGACGACCACGCAGCGCTTCGTCGGAGCGTGCCGACAGGCGTAGGGGAAGCGGCACACGAGCGCAGCGGCCATCCCGCTCGGGGAGCATGCCGCAATGGCGCCGCCAGATCGATCGGCGCGCGGCGGGCACACTGGACGACCGGTGACTTCGATGACCTGGAGCTTGGTGGCGGGCGAAACGAATTCGATGCGTGCGTTGCACACGCGATCCGCATCCGATGCGCTCTTCGCTCGCAGGCCCGGGTGACCCACGTTGCTTGCCCCCAAGCCGTGTTCCCACGCCTGCGAAGCGAAGCGCGACTCGAATTCCGACGCACGTGCGGCATTGGTACTGCGCGTCGGCACGATGGTTTCCACCGCCGATTGCTCCACGACCCGCCAGCTGCAACGAATCGCAAACGCAATGCGAGCATAGTGCTGCGCGACCGCCGCTCCAATACGCGCAAGTACTGAGGCGCGAGGGCGCACGGCGTTGCAGGGCTGCCGCGCGATACATCCGCGCCGACAGCGGGCCGGCGATACTCCGTGAACGCCGCACCTCGCAACTGTCACTCGGATGGGATGGCAAAGCAGTCCTACAAGCGGCACCAAGTGATGGTGAGTGACCACTCTCACAGTTGGCTACGAAGCTACCGGGGACCGCGTGCCCGCTTTCCTCCGACAACGGAACCGGACGGACTCGGCTTCTGCATCCCCCGGTCAGAGCGTAGGGTCGTCAACAGGGCCTCGTCGAGGCCCTCCGGCCCGAACGAGGTGACAACAATGATGGCGTTCATGGTTCCGTTCTGGTGGCTGTTCATCGCATCCGTTCTCGGCTTCACTCTTGGCTTCTTCGTGATGGCGATCTTCGCCATGGCAGGCGACCGCGAGCGGGATGCCGAAGCCCGCGAAACAGAGATCGATCGCGATCGCCAGCAAGGGCAGTGGCGCGCCGATCGGGCTAGCGCGCGCCAACAGCTGTCTACCGCGCATTTCGCGCCGCACGCGTACGCATCGCGCGGACGTTGATCGACATCGACCCGCGAGTCGGATCCGGTTGCGCGACGCGATATCCGGCGGTCGTTCCAGGCCGTCCAATGGCATTCCCACTTGACGATCGTCAAGAGGATCCTGTCTGATACAACTTAGAGTGGGTCGACAGGCAGCGGCCAAGGCAGCGTCGTGGATACCGTAAGCGCAGATCCGGAATTCGTCGACACCAACGACGCGTACGCCGTCATCGATTTCGCATACCGGCTGCTGCGCGAACGCAGCATCGCGCCGACGGACGAGGCCGTGCGCACCGTCACGCGCGCGGTGGCACGCTACAAAGGACCTCGATTGGTGAATGCGGCGGTGCTCACGCGCTTCGTCGACGACACCGACGGCCCCTCATCCTGACACGCGCGCGTGATCTTCAACACTCGGCACGGAATGCCGAGCGGTCGCTCATGCGATGGTCACTTCTCCGATCCAGTTGCGTCGCCTGCGGGCAAGGCGATCGGCCTCGCTTTCACCCGCGAAGCTTGTCGATGCACGCCGCAGCAGCGCGGGGTCGACGCCTTCGAATGCGTTGACATTCACCACGGCGTACAGTCGATTGTCGATGTCGCTCGTGACCACGGGCACTACGCCACACTTCGCGCAGACGTGGAAACGCGCCGTGCCGGTTCCGAAGGCGTATCGGGACACCGAAGCGGGGTCCTGGATCTTCATCGCAAGCGATGCCCGCGGATTGGAGGTCCACACGCCGCCGTGCTTGGTGCAGAAGGAGCAGCCGCACGCGCGCGCGGGGATCTCGGCGGGTTCGGGGACCCAGTTCAGCGTGAAGGTGATGTTGCCACAGTGACAGCTTCCCTTGATCTGCATGGCTGTCTCCGGCCGGTTGGTGACGCGATGCGGACGCGGCCGAGCTGCGTCAGCGCTTCCAGAACTCGCGCGAGGCGAGGCGCGCGCCTTCCGCCATCGCGGCCATCTTCGCCCACACGATGTCGGGCTCGACGGCGGCCTGTCCCACCCACGTGCCGAAGCCGCAGTCGCTGCCGGCAATGATGTTCTCGCGGCCGACCAGGTTCGCATAACGCCCGAGGCGTTGCGCGATGAGCTCGGGATGCTCGATGAAGTTGGACTTGGATTCGATCACGCCGGGAATGAGGATCTTGCCTTCGGGCAGCTTCACCGTCTCGAAGACCTTCCACTCGTGCGCGTGACGCGGGTTGGACGCCTCGAGCGCGATCGCCATCGGCTTGGCACGAAACACGATGTCGATCACGTCGGGCAACGGCACGTCGCAGTGATGCGGTCCCTCGTAGTTGCCCCAGCACAGGTGCATGCGAAGCTGCTCTGCTGGAATGTTCGCCACCGCGTGATTGAGCGCCTCGACATTCTGCTGCGCCTTCTTGCGCCATTCGCCGAGGCTGAGGTTCCCATATTGGATGTGGCGGCCCATGCCGAGGTCGGGGCAATCGATCTGGAGGACGAGGCCGGCCTTGGCGATCGTCTCGTACTCGTGGCGCATCGCGTCGGCGATCGCGAACACGTACGCCTCGTCGGAGGGATAGTGCTGGTTGCGGAAGAACAACGAGATCACGCCCGGTGATGCTGCAGTGAGAAACGCCTCCTGAGCGCTCACTCCGCGCAGCGCCGCCTTCAGGTGCTCGACATCGATGCGAGCGGCCTGCGGATCGCGCACGACGATCGGCGCATTGCAGGCCGGCGTCTTGCGCCGCGAACGACCCGGATCGCCGAACACACGCTTTGCCATGTTCGGGAATTCGATCAGGTCCTGGTAGACGAACGTGTTCCCCTCGCCGCCGAACCCGGTCAGGCGGTCCTTGATGTAGGTGGCGTAGCTCGGCTTGCTCATCTCGCCGTCGTTGACGATGTCGATTCCGGCCGCCACCTGCTTTTGCACCACTTCCGCGACCGCCGCCGCGACGCGATCGGACAGCGCCTCGGCGTCGACTGGAACGCCCTCCTCCTTCGCGTACATCGTGCGAATCAGGTCTTCGGGACGAGGCAGGCTGCCGGTGTGAGTGGTCAGGAACCGTTCGGTGCTCCGCTTCATGACAATGCCTCCTCGACAAACTCGCGTTTCAAGTGGGGTGGCACACGATCGACCCGCGCGTGCGCAAAATCTGGTGTAGCGACATCCGCCCGATCAATCGACGATGAAGAGCTTTGCGCCCGCGTCGGTGTGCGAGCGGTGCGCATCGGTGTTGTCGGCGACCTGGTAGCTCATGCCGGGCTTGAGGACGAAGCTTCTTCCATCCTGGAGCTCGGTA
This sequence comes from Casimicrobiaceae bacterium, assembly GCA_035542515.1. Lineage (GTDB taxonomy): Bacteria > Pseudomonadota > Gammaproteobacteria > Burkholderiales > Casimicrobiaceae > VBCG01. Next base: position 1,520 of record DATKLH010000509.1, on the reverse strand, counting down.
TGCAGCTCGCCTTCGAGGCAGAGCAGGATATGGCCCTTGGAACACCAGTGATCGGCGAAGTAACCCGGCGAGTATTCGACCATGCGAACGCGCACTGCGCCGAACTGGCGCGTGCGCCAGGTTGCCGACCCGCGCAAGCCCTTGTGCTCGGTGGCTGGGATGGTCGACCAGTCGGTGCTTCCAAACGGAATGCCGGACATCTCCATGCACGAATCCTTTCGCCCTCTAGCCGTTGGTCGCGGGACGTTGCGGACGTCGGCGGGGAACACGGTGCGTCCAAGCGCAGGCGCGGTTCCCCGCGCGGACGGCTCGGCGTGACTGCGACCAGCGTGGCGGAAACGCCCGGCTCGAGGACGATGAACGCGGACGCAAACTCTGCAGCGCGAGCGTGGACATGACGTATGACTGCGTGATGATCGCGACGCGGTGACGCGAGCCAAGATTGAGAGGCGAGCGGTCGGATCATTTTCGCACACCGGCCGGGTGCTACGCCCTTGACCGTGAGCAGTTGATACCGGAGCGCGGAGGCGGTGCGGTGGTTCGGGCGGGTTCAGAGGGGGGTGTTGTTGGTAGCCGGCGGACTTCTGCGATGTTGTGCCGCCGGTATGCGTCATGACGACGCGGATCCGGCACACGATCAGTCCGGCGGCGTCGCGATGCCGGCCACCATTTTCGCCTGTACTGGTCCCTGCTTGCGCAAGCGCCGCCATCGCTCCCGCGCGCCCCGAGTGGCCTTGTGCAGCAGATGCCTCGCAAGCAAGGACGTCGGCATGCGCAGATATTGCGAGCGCGCTCGCAGCGCGGATCGAACGGCTCGATCGGCAAGACCGCGCGACACGACGAAGTGCGCACGGAAGCGCCGGTCGAACAATCGGTCCATGCCATGCGCGAGCAACGCGTTCGGCGCGAAGCGTTCCATCTGCTCGACGACCTTCCCGGGAATGGGCGTCCGGAAAACCGTCCCAGCCGCGCGCAGTGCGTAATACAACGGACGCTCCACCCGATGCACCGACGCTCGCTCGCACAATCGCGTCCAGAATGCAGGGTCGCGCCCGAAGTGCCGCAGCAGGCGATCGATGTCGAACAGATCGCGCAGCGGTCGACTCACCTCCTCCTGGAACAGATGAAGCGCGGCGTGCAACGTCATGTCCGCGGGAGCGAGGACACGTATCCGCGGTAGCGGCGTGGGTCGCAAATCGGCCAGCAGCGCGGCGGCGTCGGGGCGCGCGCAGCCCAGCGGCGGTGCAAGGGTGTGATGCAGATCGATGGCGGTCTCGCGGTGCTCGTGAACCAGTGCCGGGATCTCGTGCGACCATTCGCGGTAATAGCGTTCGTCGTAAGCATCGTCGGTCGCCAGCCGCCATCCCGCGCCCACCAAGGCGCGCTCGACTTCGTCGATCCGTTCGCGCGGGACCATGACGTCGATGTCTCCGGCGACGCGTCCCGACCGCGGCGGCAGCTCCGCGAATTCGTACGCCGCTCCCTTGAGCAGCACCAGCGCGCCTTCATACGATCGAAGT
>DATKLH010000508.1:0-3677 GCA_035542515.1 Casimicrobiaceae bacterium | reverse complement strand
CGCGGCCTTTGCTGCTCGACTGGGCGACAACACGCGCAAAGGCCGATCGCCTATCGCCTATCGCCCGTAATACGTGTCACGTCACCGGCCCCACCGATAGGCCAGCGGCTTCAGCTCCTCGCACAACGCGAGCAGTCCGCGGCGTGTCGCGGGGTGCAGCGGCACCAGGGGATGGCGCACTGCGTCGCTCTTGATCACACCGCCGGCGGCCATGACCGCCTTGGTGGCACGCAGTCCGCACTGTCGATTCTCGTAGTTGATCAGCGGAAGGATGCGCGCGTACGCAGCCGCCGCTTCCTTATCGCGTCCGGTTCGATGGGCGTCGATCACCGGTTTGATGAGATCGGGCAGCAGGGCGCTCGGCATCGTGCCCGTCGCACCGGCATCGAGATCGGCCATGAGCGTGATCGCTTCCTCGCCGTCGAAGGGACCCTCGATCGCGTCCCCGCCCGCTGCGATCAATGCGCGCAGCTTCGCGGCGGTCCCGGGGACCTCGATCTTGAAATACCGCACCTGCGGGACTTCGCGCGCGATGCGCACCAGCAATGCAACCGGCAGGCTCACTCCGCTCAGCGGCGCATCCTGCACCATGATCGGCAGCTCGGCGCTCCCGGCTATGGTCGCGAAATGCTCGACGATGCCATCGTCCTCGGCGCGCAGGCCCACGCCGTGATACGGCGGCATGAGCATGACCATCGCGGCACCCGCGGCCTTCGCCGCGCGTGCACGCTCGGCCGCAATGCGCGTGCTGAAATGACTGCAGGTGACGATGAGCGGCACACGCCCGGCCACGTGGGTCGAGCATACCTCGAGCAGCGTGTCGCGCTCGCGATCGGACAGCAGGAATTGCTCGGAATAGTTGGCAAGGATGCAGATGCCGTCCACGCCCTGGTCGATCATGCAATCGAGCACGCGCCGCTGCCCGGCGAGGTCGAGCGCACCATCGGCCGTGAACGGCGTGGGCGCTATGGGAAAGACACCACGGAACAATGGACTAGAAAACCGAGATGGTAACGAACGGATACGCGGAATTCGTTGCAGGGCGGCCTAGCGCGACAAAAAACCGCGATGCGGTGTGGATCATCACGCCTGCTGTGACCGAGCGTGGTGACCATCCCAACCCTTCGGGATAGAGGCCAGCAGCTTGCGCGTGTACGGCTGCTTGGGATGGCGATAGATCTCGTCGGAGTTGGCGATCTCGACGATCCGGCCTTCGTTCATCACCATGATCTCGTCGGAGATGTACTTCACCACCGCGAGGTCGTGCGAGATGAAGATGTACGAAAGCCCGAACTCGTCCTGCAAGTCCTGCAGCAGGTTCAGCACCTGAGCCTGCACTGACACGTCGAGTGCGGAAACCGACTCGTCGCAGATGAGGATGTCCGGCTTCATCGTGAGACAGCGCGCGACCGCGATGCGCTGCCGCTGGCCGCCGGAGAATTCGTGCGGATATTTGTAGAAGGAAACCTCGGGCAATCCCACCTTGTGCAGGAGCTCGAACGCCATGTCGGTGCGTTCCTGCTCGTTCGCGCCGATGCCGTGGATCGACATCGGCTCGGTGATGATCTGCCCCACGGTGAAGCGCGGGTTGAGCGACGCGTAAGGGTTCTGGAAGATGATCTGGATGCGCCGCTTGTAGTCCATGAACTCCTTGGGCGACATCGACAGCAGATCGCGACCTTCGAACATCGCTTCGCCGGTGGTCGCCTCGTGCAGCCGCATCAACGTCAGGCCCACGGTGGTCTTACCCGACCCCGACTCGCCGACCAGTCCCAGCGTCTTGCCCTTAGGAAGCTTGAACGAGACGTCCTGGACCGCCTTGAACTCGCGCTTGCCGAACACGCCCTCGCGTGACCAGAAGCTCTTGCCGAGGTTCTTCACGTCGAGAATGATCGGATCGGAAGGCGAGACGCCGCGCTTGCGCTCCTCGCGGGTCAGGCGCGGATCCTCCGCGCGTCCCACCGCGGTTTCTTCGTTGTCCGCCTCGCGCATGAAGTCCGCGATCACCGGCAGGCGCACCGGGCGCCGCTCGAGCTGCGGACGGCAGCGCAGCAACGCCTTGGTGTAGGCGTCCTGCGGTGTCTCGAAGACCTGCCTGGCCGGGCCCTGCTCGCGAATCTCGCCGTTGCGCATCACCACCACGTAGTCGGCGATCTCGCCCACCACGGCGAGGTCGTGCGTGATGAACAGCACCGACATCTGGTGCCGCTTCTGCAGGTCGCCGATCAGATCGAGGATCTGCTTCTGGATGGTCACATCGAGCGCGGTGGTGGGCTCGTCGGCGATGAGCAGCTTCGGCTCGCACGCGATCGCCATCGCGATCATCACGCGCTGCTGCTGTCCGCCGGAGAGCTGCGACGGATAGGAATCGACGCGACGCTCCGGTTCCGGCAGTCCCACTTCGCGCAGCAGCTCGATCGAACGCTTGCGCGCCTGGCGGCCGGTCATGCCCATGTGCAGCTTGAGCACTTCCTCGAGCTGGTAGCCGACGGTGAACACCGGGTTCAGCGAGGTCATCGGCTCCTGGAAGATCATCGAGATGTCGGCGCCGCGCAGTTCGCGCAGCTGGCTCGTCGGCAGGCCGACGAGGTTGCGGCCGCCGTAGAGGATCTCGCTGCCGGGCGCGACATGCGAGTTTTCCTTGGGCAGCAATCCGAGGATCGCGAGCGAAGTGACCGACTTGCCCGATCCCGATTCGCCGACCAGCGCGACGGTGCTGTTGCGCGGAACGTCGAACGACACGCCGCGCACGGCTTCGAACGTCGTGCTCTTGTCGATACGGAAGGAGACGCGGAGGTTGCGGACCTGGATCAGCGGTTGGGACATGGCGAACGAATTTCAGAGAGGCGAAGTTGGTAGATGGTAGTTAGTGGTTAGTGTGCGCAAGCACACGCTGTTGCGAAGTGACTAGCATGGCTATCGTGGTGAGCGTCTAGGGCACACTAACGACCAACTACCATCTACCAACTACGCCTTCCAGTACGCTTCTTTTCACCCGAGTCCTTTGAGCTTCGGATCCAACGCATCCCGCAACGCATCGGTGAACAACGCGAACGCCGTGACCAGGATCGCCATCGACGTGCCGGCCGCCGCAAGCTGCCACCACTTGCCGAGGATCAGCTCGTTCTGCGCCTCGTTGAGCATCGAGCCCCACGACACGACGTCCACCGGCACGCCGAAGCCGAGGAAGGACAGGATCACTTCGGACTTGATGAACGCGACGACGAGGATCGACAGTTGCACCAGCACCACGTGGGACACGTTGGGGAAGATGTGGATGAACATGCGGCGCGGATTGGACGCGCCGATCGCATCGGCAGCCTGCACGTACTCGCGCGCCTTGTGCTTGAGGTACTCGGCGCGAATGAGACGGAACACCCCGGTCCACCCGGTGAGCCCGAGGATCAGGATGATGGTCATCGTGCCCTTCTGCTGCAGCACCGCGGCGACGGCGAGAATGAGCAACAGGTAGGGAATCGAGTTGAAGACGCTGTAGAACCAGTTGAAGAAATCGTCGACCTTGGCGCCGTAATAGCCGGACAGCGCGCCGAACACGGTGCCGATGAAGGTGGCGACGATCGCCGAGGCGATGCCGACGAAGATCGACGTTTCGGATCCCTTGATCGTCTTCTTCAGCACGTCGCGGCCCCACTTGTCGCCACCAAGCGGTAGCGTGG
>DATKLH010000507.1:0-2055 GCA_035542515.1 Casimicrobiaceae bacterium | reverse complement strand
TCGACGTGTTGCGCACCGTCGATGTGATCGCAGCGGAGGACACCCGCGTCAGTGCGAAGCTGCTGCGACACTACGCCATAGCAAGGACACCGACCGCGCTGCACGCTCACAACGAACGCCACCGCGCCGCGGCCATCGTCGACGCGCTCGCAAGCGGCAAGAGCGTTGCGCTGATCACCGATGCCGGTACGCCGGGCATCAGCGATCCGGGAGCACGCCTGGTGCAGGCCGTCCGCGCTGCCGGGCATCCGGTGGTGCCGATCCCGGGTGCCTGCGCGCTCGTCGCTGCCGTTTCCGCCGCCGGCTTGAACGCCGAACGCTTCGCCTTCCTCGGCTTCCTGCCCGCGCAGGACAAGGCGTGCCGGGCGTTGCTGGACAGCTTCGCGCGCCTCCCCTGCGCGCTGGTGCTCTACGAAGCGCCGCATCGGATCCAGCAAACCGTTGCGACGCTGTGCGAGTCGCTGGGCGCGGATCGCACGCTCGTCGTGGCGCGCGAGCTCACCAAGACATTCGAGACCATCGCAACGCTCGAGCTTGGATCCGCGATGGAATGGTTCGTCGCGGACAGCAACCGCACGCGCGGCGAATTCGTATTGATCGTCGACGCGGCGGACACGAGATCGGCGCCCACGCGTCTTACGCCGGAAGCCGAAGGGTGGATCAAGGCGCTTGCACCCGAGCTGCCGCCGGCGCGCGTTGCGCGCATCGTCGCCGAGCGCACCGGCGTGCCGCGCGAAGCCTGCTACGCGAAAGCGCTGGCGCTCAAGAACGGGCGATCCGAACCGAGTTAGGGCCTGGGAACCGTCGTCAGATGCCAAGATGACGCGTCAGCGCGCTGCGATCCTGCTCGAACTCGCTCGAGGAACCTTCCAGGATCAACCGGCCCTTCTCCATGAGGGCGATGCGATCGGTGCACGCAAGCACCGCGTCGATGTTGCGGTCGACGATGAGTGACGCGATGCCCGAGGCGCGGATCACTTCCACGATGCGCCAGATCTCGCGCACGACAAGCGGCGCAAGTCCTTCGGTTGCTTCGTCGAGGAGGATGAGATCGGGATTGGTCATCAACGCGCGACCGATGGCGAGCATCTGCTGCTCGCCGCCGGAGAGCTGTTGACCGCCGTGGGCCAGCCGCTCGGCGAGCCGCGGGAAGATGTCGAGCACGCGTTCCAGCGTCCACTGACTGCGCGCATCGCCTCGCGTTCGCGCGCCGAAGACCAGGTTCTCGCGCACGGTGAGATTGGGAAAGATACCGCGCCCTTCGGGGACGTACGCGACGCCGCGCCGGGCGATGCGATCGGGCCGGTCGTTGGTGCAGTCGAGGCCGCGCACGCTGACTCTTCCGCGACTCGCGCGGACATGGCCCAGCAGCGTGCGCATGAAAGTGGTCTTGCCCATCCCGTTGCGACCCAGCAGGCCGATCGATTCGCCGCGTGCGATGGAAAGGCTTAGGCCGCGCAGCACGTGGCTTTCGCCCAGGTGCGCGTGGAGGTCCGTGCAGTGGAGGAGCGATGGGCTCATCGCGTCATTGTGACGCCGATGCATCGCCGAGGTAAGCGGCCTGTACCTCGCTGTTGGTTCGTACCTCGCCGGGCGTTCCGCTCGCCAGCACGGTGCCATTCACCATGACCGTGATGCGGTCCGCGATGCGGAACACCGCATCCATATCGTGCTCGACCAGCATGATGGCGTGACCGTCACGCAATTGCGCAAGCAGCGCGAGCATGCGCTCGGATTCCTCGGCGGCCATGCCGGCGAGCGGCTCGTCGAGCAGCAGGATCCGCGGCGCGGTGGCAAGGCACACCGCGATCTCGAGCTGACGCTTCTGCCCGTGCGATAGCGAGCCTGCCAGGCGCGCTGCCAAAGGCGCGAGCCCCGCTCGATCCAGTGCAGCGCGTGCCAACTCGACGCTGGCGCCGTGCGCCTGCGCGTCGCTCCACAGCGACCACGGTCGCTGGTCCCGCGCCTGCGCAGCAAGTCGGCAGTTCTCGAACACCGTGAAGCGCGGAAAGATGGTGGTTCGCTGGTAAGTGCGTCCGAGTCCCGCGCGCGCGC